>NZ_JBEXSI010000009.1:0-169804 GCF_040613515.1 Streptomyces sp. NPDC006261 | reverse complement strand
AAGCAGGCCGGGGTATCAACATATCTGGCGTTGACTTTTGGCACGCTGTTGAGTTCTCAAGGAACGGACGCTTCCTTCGGTCCCGTTTCACCGGGGCCCTCCGGGCGCTTCCCTTCGTTCTTGCGTTTCCGACTCTATCAGACTCTTTCGTGTCCGATTCCCGGTCGAAGCGGGGTGCTTTCGAGGTTCTTCGCTTTCGCGTTTTCCCTTTCCGGCGGTTCCGACTTTACCAGACTCTTTTCCGTTCCGTTTCCGGTCCGAATTTGAATTCCGGTGGCCTGTGGAGTGGCCTTGCCTTTCGGCGGATCCGACTTTATCAGAAGAACACCGACTGAATGAACAGCCTGCGACTCAACACAAAGGGAATCATTTGGCTCTGCGGGATATTCCGAACTTCCCGGCACGAGCGAGATAGACACTATGCGCTTCACTCGAACTTGTCTAGTCCGAGGCAACCGTTTAAATCTACCTCCCCACATCTGCCGTGTCAACGGTTCTTGTGGGCGAAGAGGAGACTAGCAGCTCAGCGGGGGCGAACGCACACCGGTGGTCAGGCGGCGGAGGGAAGCTCGGCGCTGCGTTCGACCGCTGTGAGGTCGCCGGTGTCGCCGGCTCGCACAGCGCGGCGGCCCAGGATGTAGACGTACGCGAGAAAGGCCAGTTCAGCGGCGATGCCGATGGTGATCCGGGCCCAGGTCGGAAGGCCTGAGGGGGTCACGAAGCCTTCGATGAGGCCGGAGACGAACAGCACCAGGGCCAGGCCGATGGCCATGCCCAGTGCGGCGCGGCCTTGCTGGGCGAGGGCGGTTCGGCGTGAGAGGGGGCCGGGGTCGATCACCGTCCAGCCCAGGCGGAGCCCCGTACCGGCGGCGACGAACACCGCGGTCAGTTCGAGGAGGCCGTGCGGAAGGACCAGGCCGAGGAAGACGTCCAGGCGGCCTGCGGAGGACATCAGGCCGATGCCGACTCCGAGGTTGAGCATGTTGAGGAAGAGGATCCAGACCACCGGTATGCAGAGGAACGCGCCCAGGACCAGGCACATCGCGGCGGCCTGGGCGTTGTTCGTCCATACCTGCGCGGCGAAGGACGCGGCCGGGTGGCTGGAGTAGTAGGTCTCGTACTCCCCGCCCGGCCGGGTCATGGCGCGGAGGTCCTCCGGGGCGGCTATCGCCGCCTGGACCTCGGGGTGGGTACCGATCCACCAGCCCAGGAGCGCGGCCACCACCGTGGACAGCACCGCGGTGGGGACCCACCAGTGACGCGAGCGGTAGACCGCGGCGGGGAATCCCGTCGTGAGAAAGCGGGCCGCGTCGTGCCAGGAGGCCTTGCGGGTGCCCGTGACCGTCGCCCGGGCGCGGGCCACGAGCTGGGTCAGGCGGGTGGTGAGGATCGGGTCGGGGGTGGTCGACCGGAGCAGGGAGAGATGGGTGGCCGTGCGCTGGTAGAGGACGACGAGCTCGTCCGCCTCCGCGCCCGTCAGACGGCGCCCTCGGCGCAGGAGGTGGTCGAGGCGGTCCCACTCCGTGCGGTGGGCGGTGACGAAGACGTCGAGGTCCATGGGCGGCTGCTGCTCCAGGCATGGGTGCGTACGGGGCCGTACTACTGCGGCGCGCTGCAGGTCAGCTTGGCAGACTGGGGCCGACCGGGGCAGTGAAGGTCGGGAAGAGTGGGGGCGCGATGAGCGAGCTGGTGACCGGGGACGCCGTTGTCCTGGATCTGAGGCCGGCGAGGCTGCCGAGCCGGGCTCTGGCTGCGGCGATCGACCTGGCGGTGGTCTCCTGCGTCTTCGTGCTGGTCTCGGTCGTGGTGGGGATCGCCTCCGTGACCTTGGACGAGGCGGCCGTCGCCGCCGTCGGGGTCGCCTTGTTCCTGCTGGTGCTGATCGGGGGGCCGATCGCAGTGGAGACGCTGAGCCACGGCCGTTCCCTCGGGAAGCTGGCCTGCGGGCTGCGCGTGGTGCGGGACGACGGCGGGCCGATCCGGTTCCGGCACGCGCTCGTGCGGGGGGCGATGGGGGCCGTGGAGATCCTGATGACGTTCGGGGTCGTGGCCGCGATCGCGTCGCTGGTGTCGGCACGGGGGCGCCGGCTCGGTGATGTCTTCGCGGGGACGCTGGTCGTCCGGGAACGGGTGGCGGTCAAGCGATCGGTCGCCGTGCCGCCGCCTCCGCCGTGGCTGGTCGGCCGGTTCTCGCAACTGGATCTGTCCGCCGTGCCGGACGAACTCTGGCTCGCGGTACGGCAGTACCTCACCCGGATGCACCAGCTGGATCCCGGCGTCGGCCGGTCGATGGCTGTGCGGTTGGCCGACGAGTTGGTGACGCGGACAGGGATCGCTCCGCCGCAGGGAATCCCGGCTGCCGCGTTCCTGGCCGCGGTGGTTCATGAGCGGCAGGCGCGTGATGCCCGCCGGGTGTTCGCGGGAGCGCCGGGCGCGTCCTTTGCTGCACCGGCGCCTGCGGGCAGGGTGGCGGGGTCTACGGGCGGGACGGCCGGGCCTGCTGGGTCTGCCGGGTCCGTGGGATCTGCTGCGCCTGCCGGGCTTGTTGCACCTGCCCGTGTTGCTGGTCCTGGCGCGGAGGAGCAGAAGGGCGCGGGGGACTCCTCGGCGGGGTTCGCTCCGCCCGGTTAGTCGGAGGGCCCGGATGCTCGGGGGGACGGCGGGGTCTCCAGGTGCTCCAGCTCGATGCCCGGTGCAGCGAGGACGACGTCCCCGGCCATGTGAACGGTGTGCCGATCACCGGTGTCCAGGGCGCTGACCTGGTATTCGTCCACGATCAGGGGGCCGTTGTCAGTGGCGTGCGCTTCACTGTTCACCAGAGCCCAGGACTGGTCGTCGGTGCGCGGCGCGAGGACCGGGTCCGTGAAGGTGACCACGCGGACGCGGGTCTCGGGGGAATCGGAGGTGAGGCGCAGGAGTCGGGTCAGGGCGACGAGGAACGCCGGGGATGTTCCGGAGAAGGCGTGGGCTCGGACGTTGCCTTCGGTGGCGTGCGTGCCGGTCGGGTCGGTACGGACCCAGGTGACGCCTTCCAGGGCGGCTCCCCGTACCTGCCAGCTCGCGGAGTGGAGTTCGAGACGGATCGGCCGGCCGAGTTCGTCCAGGGCCAGGTCGACGGAGCCCAGGTGGTCGCCCGAGGGGGACGTGGTCTGGGAGACGTAGCGCCAGCCGGAGGGGCCTGGGGCGCAGTGGAAGTGTTCTTCGCCGAGGGGGGTGTGATCGTGGAGATCGTGGAGCGAATACCTGCCGCGGGGCATGGGGTCCTTCGGGTTCCTCGGGCTGTGCGGGGGCGGTAGCCAGGGCCGGTGACGGGACAAGCCCCCGACACGGGGGTGCGGGGGCCTGTCTCGTCACTGCCGGCCCCTGGCTGCTGCCGCTTGCGCTACGTGCTGCTGCTGAGGCCTGGTGCCGTGCGGCGGCCAGGGGGGATGGTGCCGGTCTCCCTGGCCGCCGACGGTGCCGGATCAGTAGCGGTAGTGGTCGGGCTTGTACGGGCCGTCGACCTCGACACCGATGTACGCCGCCTGCTCGGGGCGGAGCGTCGTGAGCCGGACTCCGAGGGCATCGAGGTGGAGGCGGGCGACCTTCTCGTCCAGGTGCTTGGGCAGCACGTAGACGTCGGTCGGGTACTCCTCGGGCTTCGTGAAGAGCTCGATCTGCGCGAGGGTCTGGTCGGCGAAGCTGTTGGACATCACGAACGACGGGTGGCCGGTCGCGTTGCCGAGGTTCAGCAGGCGGCCCTCGGAGAGCACGATGAGGACCTTGCCGTCGGGGAACTTCCAGGTGTGGACCTGGGGCTTGACCTCGTCCTTGACGATGCCGTCGATGGCGGCCAGGCCGGCCATGTCGATCTCGTTGTCGAAGTGGCCGATGTTCCCGACGATGGCCTGGTGCTTCATCTTGGCCATGTCCGAGGCCATGATGATGTCCTTGTTGCCCGTCGTGGTGATGAAGATGTCGGCCTGCTCCACCACGTCGTCGAGGGTGGCGACCTGGTAGCCGTCCATCGCCGCCTGCAGCGCACAGATCGGGTCGATCTCCGTGATGATCACGCGGGCGCCCTGGCCGCGGAGGGACTCCGCGCAGCCCTTGCCCACGTCGCCGTAGCCGCAGACGACGGCGGTCTTGCCGCCGATCAGGACGTCGGTCGCGCGGTTGATGCCGTCGATCAGGGAGTGGCGGCAGCCGTACTTGTTGTCGAACTTCGACTTGGTGACAGCGTCGTTCACATTGATCGCGGGGAACAGGAGGGTGCCGTCACGGTGCATCTCGTAGAGGCGGTGGACACCGGTGGTGGTCTCCTCCGTCACGCCGCGGATCTCGGACGCCAGCTGGGTCCACTTCTGCGGAGACTCGCCGAGGGTGCGGTTCAGCAGGGTGAGGATGTGGGCGTACTCCTCGCTGTCCGCCGTCGACGGGTCCGGGGCCGCGCCAGCCTTCTCGAACTCGACGCCCTTGTGGACGAGGAGGGTGGCGTCGCCACCGTCGTCCAGGATCATGTTCGGACCACCGGTGGGGGTGTTCGGCCAGGTCAGCGCCTGCTCCGTGCACCACCAGTACTCCTCCAGCGTCTCGCCCTTCCAGGCGAACACCGGGACGCCCGCGGGGGCCTCCGGGGTGCCGTTCGGGCCGACGGCGATGGCCGCGGCGGCGTGGTCCTGGGTGGAGAAGATGTTGCAGGAGGCCCAGCGGACCTCGGCACCGAGGGCCACGAGGGTCTCGATGAGCACGGCCGTCTGCACGGTCATGTGCAGCGAGCCGGTGACCCGCGCACCGGCCAGCGGCTGGGTGGCGGCGTACTCCTTGCGGATCGACATCAGGCCGGGCATCTCGTGCTCGGCGAGAGTGATCTCCTTGCGGCCGAAGGCGGCGAGGGAAAGGTCGGCGACCTTGAAGTCCTGGCGGTTGGTGACCGTCGTCATAACGGGGCTGCTCCTCGTGATGGGTCGAGGCGGGCTGTCTGGGCTGACTCTGCGGCGACGGACACACGAATGCCCGAGCGCGTTCGCAGTGCAGTCCGTCGGAGGCCCTCTGTCCCTCGCCCGGCTCGCGTCCGCGGACCGGTCGACCGCCATCAGCAGCGACGTCTGTTCCGTATCCGAATCTACACCGAACGGCCCAGTGACCCCCAGCCCGTTCGGTGAACCGGGCGTGTGTGAGGGGTCACCGGACTGATCGGGACCGGTGTGCGGTGGGTCAGTGGCCGAGATCCTTCGAGGTCCCGGGATCCGTCGGGGCCGGGGTATCGGGACCCGTCGGGGCTGGGGTGCCGGGCGTCTGGCCGGGGTTGGCGCCGGTCGCTGCGGCTTGCGCGTTGAAGATGTCCGGCTCCAGGTAGATGACCCGCGCGATCGGGACGGCCTCGCGGATCCGGTTCTCGGCGGCGTTGATCGCGTCGGCGATCTCGACCGCGGTGTCGTCGTGCTGGACCGCGATCTTCGCGGCGACCAGCAGTTCCTCGGGGCCGAGGTGGAGGGTGCGCATGTGGATGATGCCGGTGACGACGTCGCCGTCCACCACGGCCGCCTTGATCTTCTCGACCTCTTCGAGGCCGGCCGACTCACCGAGCAGCAGAGACTTCGTCTCGGCGGCCAGGATGATCGCGATGACGATCAGCAGGATGCCGATGCAGAGGGTGCCGATGCCGTCCCAGACGCCGTTGCCGGTGGCGAGGGCGAGGCCGACGCCTCCGAGGGCGAGGATCAGGCCGACGAGGGCGCCGAGGTCCTCCAGGAGGACGACCGGGAGTTCAGGGGCCTTGGAGCGGCGGACGAACTCGGTCCAGGAGCGGTCGCCGCGCGTCTGGTTCGACTCCTTGATCGCCATACGGAAGGAGAAGATCTCGGCGATGATCGCGAAGACCAGGACTCCGACCGGCCAGTACCAGGCCGTGATCTCGTGCGGGTCCTTGATCTTCTCGTAGCCCTCGTAGACCGCGAACATGCCACCGACCGAGAAGAGGACGATGGAGACGAGGAAGGCGTAGATGTAGCGCTCGCGCCCGTAGCCGAACGGGTGCTGCGGAGTGGCCTCGCGTTTGGCCTTCTTGCCGCCGAGCAGCAGAAGGCCCTGATTGCCCGAGTCGGCGAGCGAGTGGACGCTCTCCGCGAGCATCGACGAGGAACCACTGAAGAGGAACGCTACGAATTTGGCCACGGCGATCGAGAGGTTGGCGACAAGTGCCGCCACGATCGCCTTGGTTCCGCCGGACGCGCTCATGAGTGCGTGGTGTCCCTTCCTCGGTGTGCGGCGGGTGCTGCCGCGCTACGGCGGCACATTGTTGCAGCCACGGGGAGGGGCGGTGGATCAGGGCGCCACCGTGGCACGGAAGAGTGTGCCCGATCCGGCTGCTTCCACCGCCTCGGTGGCCGGTACGTAGACGGACTGCCCGGGGGCCAGGTCCAGTTCGCCGACTCGGACCGCGCCCGCGGTGCAGAGCAGGATCTGGGGTGTGGGGGCGGTCAGGTCGGCCGGTGCGGCCCCGGAGGCGAGGGTGTAGCGGGACAGGGCGAACTCGTCGACGGGGGTCTCGTACCGCTCTTCGCCGGAGGGTGACGCCTCGGGGCGCAGTACGCCGGGTTCGGTGGCCTCGAAGCGGACGATGCGCAGGAGTTCGGGGACGTCGATGTGCTTGGCGGTGAGGCCGCAGCGCAGCACGTTGTCCGAGTTCGCCATGATCTCGACGCCGAGGCCGTCGAGGTAGGCGTGCGGGACGCCGGCGCCGAGGAACAGGGCCTCGCCGGGCTGCAGCTGGACGTAGTTCAGCAGCATCGCCGCGAGGACGCCGGGGTCGCCGGGGTAGTTGTGGGCGATGCGGGCGTACGGGGCGTGGGCGCCGCCGAGGCGTTCCGCGGCGGTCGCCGCCTCGGCCACGGTGCCGGCCATCTCCGCCGGGTCGGCGCCGAGGATCGCCGTGAGCACCTCGCGGAGGGCGGCCTCCTCGGGGTGGGCGCGCAGGAGGTCCACGTACGGCTTCAGGGAGTCGACGCCGAGGGCCTCCATGGCGTCCGCCGCCTCGGTGGGCCTGCGGAAGCCGCAGAGCCCGTCGAAGGGGGAGAGGGCGCAGATGAGTTCGGGCTTGTGGTTGGCGTCCTTGTAGGTGCGGTGGGGGGCGTCGATCGGGACGCCCCGGGCCTCCTCGTCCGCGTATCCCTTGCGGGCCTGGTCCAGGTCGGGGTGGACCTGGAGGGAGAGGGGGGCGCCGGCCGCGAGCAGCTTGAGGAGGAAGGGGAGGCGGGGGCCGAACCTGGCGACGGTGGCGGCGCCGAGTTCCCCTTCGGGGTCGGCGGCGATGACGTCGGTGAGGGGCAGCTCTGTCTGCGCGGTGGCGGTCGTTGCCACTGTCGTTGTCGTGGGGCGGACTATGCGTGATGGGGCTCCGGGGTGCGCGCCCATCCACATCTCGGCCTGCGGTTCACCGGTGGGGGCGGTGCCGAGCAGGGCGGGGATGGCGGTGGTTGAGCCCCATGCGTAGGGGCGCACGGTGTTGGACAGCCGGTCCATGGAGTCGTCCTCGGGGTCGTGCGGGGGCGGGGAGCAGGGGGAGGGCGGTGCGCGGTGGGGTTGGGCCGTGGTCGGTGGGGCGAGGGGGTGGCGTGGTGGAGCCGTGCGGCGCGGTGGGGCCGTGCGGTGCCGTGCGGCGCGGTGGGCCCGTGCGGTGCCGTGCGGCGCGGTGGGCCCGTGCGGTGGCGCGCCTGTGTCAGGTGGGGGTTGCGGCCAGCGAGAGGTACACCGCTGCGAAGTCCGTGATCGCGAGCAGTTCGGCCAGGGTCTCCAGCTCGCTGCCCTCGTCCGGTTCCAGCTCGCTGACCGGGGTGTCGTGGCCGAGCGCCAGTTCCCTGGCCGCCGGGTAGGCGCTGAGGCCGCCCGTGGGGCGGTCCCGGAGGAGGACGACTCTGGCTCGCAAGGTCTCGCCCTCGTCCACCCGGTCCCGGAAGAAGTCGTCCGGGTCCGCGCCGGCCGCGAAGTCCCCCGCGAGCAGGGTGCCGTGCGAGGGCAGCGCCTCGGGGAGTTCCGCGGCGAGGGCGGGGCGGCCCGCGAGCTCGGACAGTATGGCGGCGAAGCGGCGGCCGACCGGGCCCGCTGCCTCACCCTCCGTCCACAGCAGCGGCAGGCTGTCGGCGAGCTCGGCGGCGAGTGTCTTGGCCGGGTTGCTGTACGTGGCGATGGCCGGGCCGCAGCGCTCCGCGGTGCGGTCCAGGCGGTCGGCCACCTTCTGCAGCTCCTCGGCGGGGGCGGTAACCAGTCCCACCCGGTCGAGCAGGGCCAGCAGCGGGGTGAGCAGCGCCCACAGGGTGCCGGGGCCGGCGGCCGAGGTCTCCGCGTCGTACTCGCCGTGGGGGGCGGCCGCCATCGGTGCCACCAGGCCGTGCACGCCGTCCACCGCTTCGCGCAGCGGGGAGCGGGTGGGGGCGACGGCGACCACGGTGCAGCCTCGGCGGTACGCCTGCTCGGCGAGGAGGGCGAGGCCCGGCTCCGAGCCGTCGGCGGTCGCGATGAGGAGGAGGTCCACGGAACCGGCCCAGCCGGGCAGGGTCCAGCGCAGGGCGCCCGGGGCGGGGGCGACGCCCGTGGGGTTGATCCGGGCCACGGGGGCGGCTGCGCCCGCCAGTGCGCCGATCAGGTCGGCGACGCCGGATGCGGCGGTGCCGGGACCGGCGACGAGGACGGCGCGGGGGCGGCCCTCCGGGTTCAGGCCGCCGATGCCGGCCTCGGCGGCGTGCCGGGCGGCGGTGCGGACCCGGGCGCCTGCCTCGGCTGCGCCGCGGAGCAGGTCGCGGCGGTCAGCCCTGGCCAGGGCTTCCGGGGCATCGAGCAAGGACTCGTCCAGCATGGCGGTGGGCCTCCGATCACCGGGTGGGGTGCGGGATGCGGGTGCGGGGTGGTGGCGGGGTGTGCCGGGGGTACGGGGGTGGGGTGCGGGGCCCTGTTCGGGGGTGCGCCCTGTCCGTCCGGGTCGGCGTGCCGCGGTTGCCCGTACGCGCTTCGCTCGCGGTCAGGCGGGGCGGCGGGCCTCGTCGACGAGGAGGACCGGGATGCCGTCCCGGACCGGGTAGGCCAGGCCGCAGTCGGCGCCGGTGCAGAGCAGCTCCGGGCTGTCGGCCGCGGTGCGGTCGTCGAGCGGGGAGTGGCAGGCCGGGCAGGCCAGGATCTCCAGGAGGCCGGCTTCGAGCGGCATGGGGTGGGTCCCTTCGAGCGGTGCGAGTTCTGATTCACGTGGATCAGGCGTCGTCAGCCTACCGCTGGGGGGACGGGGGCGCGGCCCGGCCGGGGTGGGGGGACCGGGGATGGGGCGGCGGGGCGGGGGGCGGGGGGCCGGGGGTGGGGTTGGCTGGGAGGGGTGCGGGCCGGGAGGGTGCGGGCCGGAAGGGGTGCGGCTGCGGATGGGGCGCCTGCGGCGGGCTGCTCCCCTACCCGCCCCTTCCCGAAACCGGGGCTGCGCCCCGGGCCCCCGTTGTCCTCAAGCGCCGGACGGGCTGAGGGGGCGGGGCTCCGCCCCGGACCCCGCTCCTCAAACGCCGGAGGGGCTGAGACAGCGAACCCCGGAAGGGCTGGGTGGCTGGTCCCACCAAGGCTGAGGCGGCCGGGCCCGGGAGGGCTGAGGCGGCCGGCGCCACCCGGCCTGGCTGGGGTGGCTGATCCGACCAAGGCTGGGATGGCCGGCCCCGCCCTGGCTGGGGTGGCTGGTCCCACCAAGGCTGGGAGGAGCCGACCGCGGGTGGCCTGGGGTGGCCTGCCCCGAGAGGCTCGAGGTCTCCCCCGGCCTGGCCGGGGTGGCCGGCCCCCGACTCGCCGCGGTAACCGGCCTCCGCCGGCTGGGGCCGCCGGGGCAGCTCGCTCAGGGCCTGATCAGGCTCAGTACCTCGTCCCGTACCGCCGTCATCGTCCGCTCGTCCCTCGCCTCCACATTCAGGCGCAGCAGGGGTTCCGTGTTCGAGGCGCGGAGGTTGAACCACCAGTCCGTGGACGTGACCGTCAGGCCGTCCAGGGTGTCGAAGGTGATGTCGTCGCGGGTGCTGTAGGCGGACCTGATGGCGGTCAGGCTGGCTTCCTGGTCGGCGACCGTGGAGTTGATCTCGCCGGAACCGGCGTAGCGGTCGTAGGCGGCCACCAGCTCCGAGAGGGGGGCGGTCTGGCCGCCCAGGGCGGCCAGGACGTGGAGGGCGGCGAGCATGCCCGTGTCGGCGTTCCAGAAGTCGCGGAAGTAGTAGTGCGCCGAGTGTTCGCCGCCGAAGATCGCGCCGTGCTCGGCCATCTCCGTCTTGATGAAGGAGTGGCCGACCCGGGTGCGGACCGGTGTGCCGCCGTTCTCGCGGACCACCTCGGGGACCGACCAGGAGGTGATCAGGTTGTGGATGACCGTGCCCTCGCCGCCGTTGCGGGCCAGTTCGCGGGCGGCGACCAGGGCCGTGATCGCGGAGGGGGAGACGCCGGCGCCCCGTTCGTCGACGACGAAGCAACGGTCCGCGTCGCCGTCGAAGGCGAGGCCGAGGTCGGCGCCCTCGGCGAGGACACGGGCCTGGAGGTCGACGATGTTCTTCGGGTCGAGGGGGTTGGCCTCGTGGTTGGGAAACGTGCCGTCGAGCTCGAAGTAGAGGGGGACCAGGTCGAGGGGGAGGCCCTTGAAGACCGTGGGGACCGTGTGGCCTCCCATGCCGTTGCCCGCGTCGACCACGACCTTCAGGGGGCGGATCGCCTTGAGGTCGACCAGGGCCAGGAGGTGGGCCGCGTAATCCGTGAGGGTGTCGCGTTCCGTGATCGTGCCGGGGGTGGGGGACGCGGAGGGCTGCGGGGCGCCTTCCGACCACTCCTCCACCAGCGTACGGATCTCCTTCAGGCCCGTGTCCTGCCCTACCGGGGCCGCTCCCGCCCGGCACATCTTGATGCCGTTGTACTGCGCGGGGTTGTGCGAGGCCGTGAACATCGCGCCCGGGAGGTGCAACGCCCCCGAGGCGTAGTACAGCTGGTCCGTCGAGCAGAGGCCGATGAGCGTGACGTCCGCGCCCCGGGCCGCCGCGCCCCGGGCGAAGGCGCCGGACAGCGCCGGCGACGTGGGGCGCATGTCGTGGCCGATCACGATCGCGTCGGCTGCCGTGACCTGGACGAACGCGGCTCCGAACAGCTCGGCCAGCGACTCGTCCCACTGGTCGGGCACCACGCCACGTACGTCGTACGCCTTCACGAGCTGCGACAGATCAGCAACCACGGCCGGTCCTCCTGGTGTTTACGGAGGGTCCAAACTACCCGGCCGGGTGGTTCCTCAAGAGGTGGCCTCAGGAGTCCGGGGAGCGCAGCACTCTCAGGTGGCCTCGGCGGGCGACCTCCACCGGGTCTGCGGCTCGGGGGCCCCTGCCTCCGCCGTCCGGCCCGCGGTCGTTCGGCCGGGCCGCTTCCCGTACCGCGTTGGCCAGGGCTTCGAGGTCGTCACCGCTGGGGTGCGCGGGTGCTGAGCCGTCGGAGAGGCGCACCACCTCCCAGCCGCGTGGCGCGGTCAGCCGCTCACTGTGCTCGGCGCAGAGGTCGTAGCAGTGGGGCTCGGCGTAGGTGGCGAGCGGGCCGAGGACCGCAGTCGAGTCGGCATAGACGTACGTCAGTGTCGCGACGGCAGGGCGGCCGCACGCGGTGCGCGAACAGCGACGTACAGGGCTCACGATGTTGGACGGTACCGCACTCTTGAGCGGGCTGCGACGACTCTCCCCCGGCTCACCCCGCCGTGTCGCCCTGTGGTCCTCGACCCGCTCCGCCTCCAGCGGCCCTCCTGACCTGCGTCGCGGCGGGCGCCTGGTGCTGGGCCGGTGGCCCCGACGGGCGCGCGCCGGGGCCGATACCTGCGTTCCGCTCACCGGCGATGATCGGATCAGGGGCCTGAAAACGGCTCAACCTTGGCCTGAATGTCCAACTCGGGACAGGTGGCCCACACCGGCGCGGGACGACCGGAATGTTCCGGCCGGGGGGAAACGGTCGCGGGCCGTGTCCTCGACATGATCGGGCCGTGCCGGGGAGCGTTACGCTGCGTCGGTGATGGACAGCTCCGTACCTTCCCCCCACCCGTTCGAGCCGCGGCCGCGGCGCCGTGACCGACATGGCCGCGGTATGCGGGGTCCGGTCGCGCCACCCCAGGTGCCGCTGTCGGCCAGCCGGGGCGAGGTCTTCCGCGATCTGGTCCAGGACTCGGTGGAGCGGCTGGAGCGGCGCTGGCCCCAGCTGGCCGAGGTGGACTTCGTCGTCATGGACGTGCCCACCGATCTGGAGGAGAGCGTTCCGCTCGGCGGCGCCGTACCGGCGGCCAAGGGCCGGCCCGCGCAGATCGTCGTCTACCGGCGGCCCGTCGAGATCCGCACCAAGAGCCGCGACGAGCGTGCCCTCCTGGTCCACGAGGTCGTCGTGGAGCAGGTCGCCGAGCTGTTGGGGCTGGCCCCGGAGTCCGTCGATCCGCGGTACGGACAGGACTGAGCCCCTCCCGTACCGGCGCCTGTGCCCGGGCCCGTGCCCGTCGGGCCCGTGCCGCTCAGTCGTCCAGTACCGACAGGTCCTGCCGCGCCGACGGCACCACCACCGTGCCGCCGTCGTCCGGCAGCGTCTGCACCGTGAACATCTGGACGCCGCCCTCCGGGAGGACCAGCGCCCGTGACGCGTGGACCGGGCCGCCCGACACCGTCTCCACGGTCAGCGCGTACGCGCCCTTGAATCCGGCCGGGGGCTTCGGGGTGACGGCCATCGTCGTACCGGCCTTGACCGTGTACGTCTCGACGGCCGCTTCGCCGCCCCCGCTCCCCGCCGACGTGGTCACCTTCACCTCGGCCGTGGCACCGGGTGCGGTCAGGGAGAGCGTGGAGCCCTTGGCCCGGTTGTCGGTGACGCTCGCCCGGGCGCCCACCGGGCCGGTGGCCGGGATGTAGGCGTACTCCTGCTTGGCGCCGGTGCCCCGGACCACCTGCAGGGCGGCGACGATGGGGGTCGCCCGGTTCTTCTCCACGGGGCTGAGGCGCAGGGAGCCCGGTTCGCCCCGGGTGATGTCCTTCAGGTCGACCGTCGCGGTCATCCCGGACTTGATGTGGAGGGTGTCGTTCCCCGCCGGGGCGAACGTCGTGTTCTGCCCCATCAGCTGGATCTTCACATCCGCGTCGTTCTCGCCGGGCGCGAATGCCACCAGCTGTACGGAGGTGGCGTCGGACGGGATGCCGGGCATCACCAGCGTGCCGGAGGGGTCCGCCGCCGCTGTGAGCCAGTCGGTGCCCGAGCCGTCGTCGGCGGTCAGGAGGACCGCTCCGACCCGGCCGGAGCGCGTGGTGACGTGGGCTGTCAGGTCGTTGACGGCCTCGTCGGTGAGGGTGGAGAGCAGGAGCGCGACGCTGGAGCGGGCAGGCACGGTGATGCCGTCGCCGACCTCGGAGGTGACCGCGCCCTTGGCGCCGTACAGCTCGATGTCGGCCACGGCCGCGCTGTCGTCGGGGTTCGTGAGGTGGAGGTAGTCCTGGCGGGAGCGCGCGGTGCTCGCGCCCGGGAACCAGAAGTCGGTGTCCGGGGCGGTGCAGCTGACCCCGAGGAGTCCCCGGGCGCCGCCCGCGGTGACCGTGGTCGTCTGCTGGGCTGCCCAGCCGGGGGCGAGCGTGCCGGTGGCCGTGCCGACGAGGGCCGGGGCGTCCGAACCGTTCGCCTCGGCGAGGACCGGCTTCCCGGGCTCCTTCACGGCGAGGACCGGCTTGTCGGCCTTCGCCCGTGCCTTCTTCGCCGCCTCCTCGATCTTCTTGGCCTTCTTGGGGTCCGTCTCGGCCTCGTCGTCGAGGACCGGCAGGGCCGGCTTCAGCTCGGCGCTGTCCTTCGCGCCCTCGCCCTTGCCGGTCTCCTTGCCCGTCTCTTGGCCGGACGGGGTGAACGAGGTGTACGTCGTCTCCGCGAGGTCGGAGGTGCTGGGCGCCGGGCAGACCAGACTGGAGCGTTCGACCGGCAGCGAGGACGCGGTCGCGGTCTCTTCGGCGGCCGGGCCCTCGGGTGCGTTGAGCGAGGCGAAGCCGGTGATGGCGGCCAGGGCGACGGTGCCCGCGATGAGGGACAGGTGGGTGGACTTCACTCGGACTCGCCTCGCGATGCGTTACGGGTCTGCCAGGGGGCCTGGCCCGGGGTGTCGGGGTCCTCGCCGTTCTCGGCGGGGCGCTGGGCGGGATCGGCGTACGGGGGCTGCTCCCCGGTGTACTGCCCGTACTGGTCGTACTGGCTGTACTGGTCGTACTGATCGGGGCTGCCGTACTGGTCGGAGCCGCCGTACTGGTCGGGGCTGCCGTACTGGTCGGGGCTGCCGTACTGGCCGCTGCCGTCGCCCTGCTCGCCGCCGTACTGCTGCTGCGGCTGCTGTTGCCGTCCGTACGGGTCCTGGTAGCCGGAGCCGGCGGAGTAGCCGGTGTCCTGCTGGGTGTACGGGTCCTGCTGGTACGCGGCGTAGTCCGACTGCCGGTAGGAGGTGGCGGCAGCCTGCTCGTCGGCGCCCTGGTACTGGGTGCCGTCCCACTCCCCGGGGCTCTGCTGCGGGAGCGCCGCGTAGCCGCCTGTGGTGTCCTGCTGGTCGTAGCCGCCACTCTCCGGGAACGGGCCGGCGCTCTGCTGGTCGGGGATGTACTCCCCCGCACCGGCTGTCCCTACGGGTGCCGAGGGCGGCGGGGGCGGGATCTCGCCGGTTCCGTCGGCCGGATGGCCGTCCCCGTCGGTCTCGGCCGCTGCCGCCTCCGCCTCGGCCGCCGCGCGGAGCCTGCGGGCCCGGCGGCCGTCGCCGTCGGCCGCGTCGGCGGGGACGGCGAGCGCCTCCTCGGGCAGGTCGTCGTCGATCTCCCGGCGGCGGCCCGGCAGGGCCATGACCACCAGGACCACGGCGAGCGCGCCCTGCGCCCAGAGCCAGACGGTGTGGGTGAAGGGGGCGTCGTAGGTGAGGTCGAGGCGGCCGCCGCCCGCGGGCAGTTCGAAGCCCTGGGCCCAGCCGTCGACGGTCACCCGGGTCAGCGCCCGGCCGTCGACCGTGGCCTGCCAGCCGGGTGCGGCCTCGTCGGCGATCCGCAGGATGCGGCCCTCGTCGCCCGCCGGGATCTCGGAGTGGGCCTCCACGGGCCCGGAGCCGACCGGAAGGCGCTCGCCCTCACCGCCTGCCGGGACCACCATGACCCGGGCGACCTGCCGGTCCACCCGCCACAGGGCGCTGCCGTCCAGCTGGCTGAGGCGGCTGATGCCGGGAGTCGTGTCGAGGACGCGGCTCATCTGGCGCGGTGCTCCGTCGCGTACGAGGACGTACCGGATGGCGAAGTTGCCGAGCTGGCCGCCCTGGTCGGCGCCGGAGCCCGCGACCAGGTTGGCGACGACCTTGTCGAGGTGGCTGTTGGAGCCCGCCGCCTCGGTCAGCTCGCCGTCGCCGAGGCGGGCGCCGGAGCCGCGGACCAGGCTGTACGAGACGGACCCGGGCGAGGTTCCGCCCAGGACCAGGGTGCGCGCCTGGTCCTGGGTCGAGCTCTCCTCGGCCACGAACGCAGGCACCTGGACGGGGTCGCGGCGCTCCAGGGGGCCGTCGGCGCCGCCGATCATCCAGCCGAGGGCGGCGAGCGCCGGGGCGAGTCCGGCGGCCAGGGCGATCAGGACCGCGACGGGCTGCCGCCAGCCGAAGCTCTGCTCGGCGACCCGGACCCGGGCACCGTCCGCACCGACGAGCGCGGCGGCGATCAGGGCGGCGCCGTAGACGAGGGTGGCGGGTCCGGCCCAGGTCGAGCCGTTGGCGAGCGCCGCGAAGAGCAGGCCGGTGAGCGCGGTGGCCCAGGCGGCCCGGACGGCGAACTGCCGCTCGCCGCGCAGCAGGGCGGCGAGCGCCGCCAGCACGATGCCGAGCAGCAGGATGCCGCCCGCCGCTTTGGGGCCGCCGGGGCTGATCCCGAGCAGGTCGAGCGCCGAAGCCGTGCCCGTACCGACGTCCAGGCCCGCTTCGCGCAGGAACGCGGACGGGTCGGTGAGGAGCGTGAGCGACCAGGGGGCCAGCGCCAGCATCGGGGTGCCGACGGCGGCGAGGAAGCGGAGCCCGTACGCCGCGATGTCGCGGCGGCGCAGCGCCAGCACGCCGAGGCCGAGCACCACGGCGAGCGGCCAGACGACCGGGGTGAACGCGGTCGTGACCGTGAGGAGTAGGGCGTACGCCCAGGTCGCGCGCCAGCTGCCGCGCGGCGCGTCCGGGTCGGTGCCGTCGCGGAACCCGTGGGCGGCGACGGCCGCGCGGGCGATCAACGGCAGCAGGACGAGCAGGACGGCGGTCCCGAGGCGGCCGGTGGCCAGGGCGCCGGTCGCGGCGGGCAGGAAGGCGTACGCGACGCTCGCCCAGGCCCGCAGCAGCCGCGACGGGAGCAGCGGCCGGGAGGCGAAGTACGCGGTGAGCCCGGCCAGGGGGACCGAGCAGACCAGCAGTACGGCGACGGCGAAGCCGGTGGAGCCGAGGAAGAGGGCCGACAGGGCGGCGAGGAGCGCGAGGTAGGGCGGCGCGGCCTCGGTGGAGCCGGTGGAGATCGTGTGCCAGGCGTCCGCGTACCGGCTCCAGAGCTCGCCGGCCTCCGCGGGGGCGGGCAGCAGGGCGCCGCCCGCGAGGGAGCCGCCGGTGAGCAGGTTGCGGCAGGCGATGAGGGAGACCACGAGCAGCAGCGCGAAGAGGACCGGGCCCGGCTTGCGGCCGATTCTCTTGAGCCGCGCGAACTGGTCGACCTCCAGGAAGTCGGCGTCGTCGCCGCCGGGGCCGGACTCGACGGCCCCGTGTCGCGAACCGCTCGACTCGGCCTCGCCCTTGCTGCCGAGGTTGCCCGCGATCTGTTCGACGGTGGCGCGGACGGTTGCGCCCGGCGGCGGGAAGAGGGCGCGCAGTTCGGCCGCGTCGACCACGCTCTTTCCGCGGTCGCGGCGGGCGGCCAGGATGCGGCCGGGCCGCAGCAGGGTTCCCAGGAGGCCGGTGACCTCGTCGAGTGCCTGGCCCGGGACCTTGCCGACGAGGTAGGCGAGGGTACGGAGGAGGGTGCCGACGACGAGCCGGAGCAGGACCCAGGGAAGGGCCTTGCCGCGCGCGTTGACGAGCATCGTGTAGGCCGCGCCGGCCTTGTCGACGCGGTGCGGGCCGGCGACCGAGCGGCCGGCGCAGTCGATGGGGCGGCGCTCGCGGGCGGATGCCTCGGCGTGGCGCAGGACGGCGTCGGGGGCGACGAGGACCCGGTGGCCGGCGAGGTGGGCCCGCCAGCACAGGTCCACGTCGTCGCGCATCAGCGGGAGGCTGCGGTCGAAGCCGCCGAGCTCCTCGTAGACGTCGCGGCGGATGAGCATGCCGGCGGAGGAGACGGAGAGGACGGTGCGGACCTGGTCGTGCTGGCCCTGGTCCTGCTCGCGGCGGTCCAGGCCGGTCCAGCGGCGGCCGCTGTTGGCGATGGAGACGCCGACCTCGAGGAGCTGCTTGCGGTCGTACCAGCCGCGGAGCTTGGGCCCGACGATGGCGGCGTGCCGGTCTGTGTCGACGACGCGCAGCATCTCGGCGAGCGCGTCCGGCTCGGGTGCGCAGTCGTCATGGAGCAGCCAGAGCCACTGGACCGGTTCGCCGTGCGGCAGCTCCGGCAGGTCGTAGTTCTCGTCGACCCAGGCCCGGGTGACCGGGTCCCAGCCGCCGGGGCGCTTGAGGTAGGGCAGGTCGTCGGGGGTCAGCGCCCCGGCGGTGCGGACCGCCTCGTCGACGGCCGTGCCGAAGCTCGTACGGCGGGCGAGGTGCAGGACGCGGTCGCCGCCGAGCGCCTCCGTGACCAGCCGGGCGGAGTCGTCGGCGCTGCCGGTGTCGGCGGCGACGGCGTTCTGTACGGGGCGTTCCTGCCCCAGCAGCCCGGCCAGCACGTCGGGCAGCCAGCGCGCGCCGTCGTGGGAGACGAGCACGGCGGTGACGACGTGCCGGGGGAACTCTGGGGCGGCGGCGGCCGCGTTCGGCGCCGCCGAGTGGCTGTGCACGGACATCGAGGTACGGGCCCTCCGGCCGGGTCCGGGGGCGTATCCCCGGGGGCTGCATCGGTGTACACGCGCGCCCCGGCGGGGCGTTGGCGCATCTCGGACGGGGCCCCACACTAACGGTACGGATCCGTCGGGGTGGTCCGGAGCGGGTGAACGCCCCTGGGGCGCGGGGGGCGCGTACATGCCGACGGCCCGTCGCCCGCTCCCCGGGGATGGGGGCGTTGGGCGACGGGCCGTCGGTCGTGGTCCTGGGGAGCCCTGCTCGGGAAAGGGCTGCCGGGGCCGGGCGGAGCGGTGGGAACGGATGAGATGCCTGCATCACGGCCGTCTTGAGGCGGCCGGACCGCAGCCCTTTCCAGGTGCCTGGACCGCAGCCCTCCGTGAGGGTGGCTAGATCGCTGCCTTCTTTAGGCGCCGTCGTTCACGTTCGGAAAGTCCGCCCCAGATGCCGAAGCGTTCGTCGTTGGCCAGCGCGTACTCGAGGCACTCCGACCGCACCTCGCAGGCGAGACAGACCTTCTTGGCCTCGCGGGTGGATCCGCCCTTTTCGGGAAAGAAGGACTCGGGATCGGTCTGGGCGCACAGTGCGCGCTCCTGCCAGCCGAGTTCCTCGTCCGCGTCCTCGACCAGCAGTTGCTGGAACAGCTCGGTCATGTGCGCCCCTCGTCTGTCTCTTGCGTCCCGTGATGCGGCCGTTACTGGTTGCGGCCGAACAACACGAGTGAAATTACAAGTGTGTATCTCCAAGCCAGTCAAGCGAGGATCTGCTATTGGCCCAGGGATTCACTCTGCGGAACCAAGCGTATGCGTTAAGTGTTCAAATCACCAAAAACCTGACATATGCCACAGACTTCACTCCATCACGCCTTCCCTCGGTCAAGACGATCAGGGGTCCCCTTGCGTTGCGATTCGATCACTGTAGCGATCAAGATCACAGTCAGGTCACGACCCCTCGGTCGTGTTTAGAGGTGCGGGTGATGCGCCATGTCTCCGCCCTTGGCAGTGAGCAAACCTTTCTCCTCACGCGACAACCGGAAGGGGTGAAACATCGCTCGCATATCGAGCATCGGGTTGACAGGGAGCGATTCAGCCGGTCTCCTTGATCTCATGTCAGCGATCGCAGCGATGCACGTCACCCACGTCCGTGGGTTCCGTAGCGCTGTCCAGGCTCGCTGTTGCTGTTCCAGCTGTCACAGCTGTTGATGCCTTAGTGCTCCAGCTCTGATCCAGCCTTCTTTCCGTTCTCCCGGATCCCCCCGCAGCTCTTCCGTGGCTGCGACGCTCCACGCGACTCCCCCGCACGCGCATCCCCCATGCCGAGGAATCACCGCATCCCATGAACAGCGACAGCGACCTTCAGATCGCCGGCGACATCCTTGAGGTCCAGCACCTCCTGCAGCCCGCCCGCGAGCATCCCTCCACCGTCTCCGAGTTCGTCGGACTCGCCCGCTCCATCGCGGCCGACCGCGCACGCTGGGCCGGACTCGTCCGGTACGACGCCACGACCCGTTGGTACCACCGGCTCCAGACCGGTCCCCAGGCTCCCGGCTCCACTCGAACGGGAAAGGCCCCGCCCGGTTACGAGGTGTGGCTGCTCAGCTGGGTCCCCGGACAGGGCAGCGGACGCCACGACCACGGCCGCTCCTCCGGGGTACTGACGGTCCTGGAAGGCGAGTTGACCGAGCACACCGAGCGCGGGAGCCGGGCTCTCGGCACCGGTGCGCAGCGCGCCTTCGCCTCCGGGTACGTCCACGAAGTGGTCAACGACTCGCTCGAACCGGCCGTCAGTCTGCACATCTACCACCCGGGTCTGACCGAGATGCCGATGCACGCCGCGCAATGCGCCCCGACGGCCGTGGATGTCGTACCCGCCTGACAAACTGCTGTGCATGCGCATTGTTGTTCTGGCCGGTGGTATCGGTGGTGCTCGTTTTCTGCGTGGCCTCAAGCAGGCCGCGCCCGACGCGGACATCACGGTCATCGGCAACACGGGTGATGACATCCATCTGTTCGGGCTGAAGGTCTGCCCCGACCTCGACACCGTGATGTACACCCTCGGCGGTGGCATCGACGAGGAGCAGGGCTGGGGGCGGACCGACGAGACCTTCCAGGTCAAGGAGGAGCTCGCGGCGTACGGGGTGGGGCCCGGGTGGTTCGGTCTCGGCGACCGCGACTTCGCGACCCACATCGTCCGTACGCAGATGCTCGGCGCGGGCTATCCGCTCAGTGCGGTCACCGAGGCGCTCTGCGCCCGCTGGCAGCCCGGGGTGCGGCTGCTGCCCATGTCCGACGACCGGGTCGAGACGCACGTCGCCGTCGAGATGGACGGTGAGAGCAAGGCCATCCACTTCCAGGAGTACTGGGTGAAGCTGCGCGCCTCCGTCGAGGCGCAGGCGATCGTGCCGGTCGGGGCGGAGCAGGCCAAGCCGGCGCCGGGCGTGCTCGAGGCCATCGGCTCCGCCGACGTCATCGTCTTCCCGCCGTCGAACCCGGTGGTCTCCATCGGCACCATCCTCGCCGTGCCCGGGATCCGGGAGGCCATCGCCGAGGCCGGGGTGCCGGTCGTCGGCCTCTCCCCCATCGTCGGGGACGCCCCCGTGCGGGGAATGGCGGACAAGGTGCTCGCGGCCGTGGGCGTCGAGTCGACGGCGGCCGCTGTGGCCCAGCACTACGGGTCGGGGCTGCTGGACGGGTGGCTGGTCGACACGGTGGACGCCGGTGCGGTCGGCGAGGTCGAGGCGGCGGGCATCCGCTGCCGGGCGGTGCCGCTGATGATGACGGACGTGGACGCGACCGCGGAGATGGCCCGACAGGCGCTGGAGCTGGCCGGAGAGGTGCGGGCGTGAGCGCGGACCCCGAGGCCGGTGGCGGGTCCGCGCCTTCCTTCCGCGTGTGGGCCCTGGACGGGATGCCCGAGGTGCGCGCCGGCGACGATCTCGCCAAGTTGATCGCCGGGGCCGAACCGGGGCTGGTCGACGGTGACGTCCTGCTCGTCACCTCGAAGATCGTCTCCAAGGCCGAGGGCCGGATCATCCAGGCCGCCGACCGCGAGGCCGCCATCGACGCCGAGACCGTACGGGTCGTGGCGCGGCGCGGTGCCCTGCGGATCGTGGAGAACCGGCAGGGTCTCGTCATGGCCGCCGCCGGGGTCGACGCCTCGAACACTCCGGCCGGGACCGTGCTCCTGCTGCCCGAGGACCCCGACGCCTCCGCCAGGGCCGTCCGGGACGGGCTGCGGGACACCCTCGGCGTCGAGGTCGGCGTCGTCGTCACGGACACCTTCGGGCGGCCCTGGCGCAACGGTCTGACCGATGTCGCGATCGGGGCGGCGGGGGTGCGCGTGCTGGACGATCTGCGCGGCGGGACGGACGCGTACGGCAATCCGCTCAGCGCCACGGTCGTGGCGACGGCGGACGAGCTGGCCGCCGCCGGGGACCTGGTCAAGGGCAAGGCGGCGGGGCTGCCGGTGGCTGTGGTGCGGGGGTTGCCTCATGTGGTGTCCCCTGACTCCGTGGGCGACTCCGGTGCGCGGGCGCTGGTGCGCGGTGCGGCCGACGACATGTTCCGGCTCGGGACGTCGGAGGCCGTGCGCGAGGCGGTGACCCAGCGGCGTACGGTGCGCGAGTTCAGCGACGAGCCGGTGGATCCGGGGTCCGTGCGGCGGGCGGTGGCGGCGGCGGTGACGGCACCCGCGCCTCATCACACGACGCCCTGGCGGTTCGTGCTGCTGGAGTCCGCCGAGTCGCGGACGCGGCTGCTGGACGCGATGCGGGACGCCTGGATCGCGGATCTGCGGCGTGACGGGAAGAGCGAGGAGTCGATCGCGAAGCGCGTGCGGCGCGGGGATGTGCTGCGCAACGCGCCGTATCTGGCGGTGCCGTGCCTGGTGATGGACGGCTCCCACGCGTACGGGGACGAGCGGCGGGACACGGCGGAGCGCGAGATGTTCGTGGTCGCGGCCGGGGCGGGGGTGCAGAACTTCCTGGTGGCGCTGGCCGGTGAGCGGTTGGGGTCGGCGTGGGTGTCCTCGACGATGTTCTGCCGAGAGGTGGTGCGGGAGGTGCTGTCGCTGCCGGACTCTTGGGATCCGTTGGGGGCGGTGGCTGTGGGGCATGCGGTGGGGGTGGCCCGGGAGCGGGCTGTCCGGGATGCGGAGGACTTTCTCACCGTGCGGTGAGGTGGGGGGGGCGCGGGGGCCCGGGTGCGGGGTGCGAGGTGCGGCCGCTGCGCGGGGCGTGTCCCCTACCCGCCCCTTCCCGAAACCGGGGCTCTGGCCCGGGCCCGCCTGTGTCCTCAGGCGCCGGAGGGGCTGGGGTTTCGTAGCTCCGCCCCGGACCCGCTGCTCAGGCGCCGGACGGGCTGGGGTTTCGTGGCTCCGCCCCGGACGCGCTGCTCAGGCGCCGGACGGGCTGAAAATGGGCGGAGGGGCTGGGAAGAGCAAGGGCTGCGATCGGCAGCCCTACAGCGCCGCGATGTTTCGCGGTGTCATCCTCGGGCCCCGGCGCTCCGGGATGCGGCCCGACAGCAGGATCAGGCGCGCCGCCCGGTGGCGCTGGCCCTCGTACGGGGTCAGCAGGGTCAGCATCTCCTCGTCGTCCGCGTGGCGGTTGTCCGCCAGGGCGTGGCCCACGATGCCGGGGAGGTGGTAGTCGCCCACCGTCACCGCGTCCGGGGCGCCGTTGGAGCGCTGGAGGGTTTCGGCGGAGGTCCAGGGGCCGATGCCGGGGATCAGTTCCAGGCGGGCCGTGGCCTCGGGGAGGGGCATCGAGGACGCCTCCTCCAGCCTGCGGGCCACCCGTACCGCCCGCAGGATCGTGGCGGAGCGCTTGGTGTCGACGCCCGCCTTGTGCCACTCCCAGGACGGGATCATCCCCCAGGTCCGCGCGTCCGGCATGACGTGGAGGCCCAGCTCGGCCGTGGGGCCGGGGGCGGGGGTGCCGTAGCGGCGGACCAGGAGGCGCCAGGCGCGGTACGCCTCGTCCGTGGTGACCTTCTGCTCCAGGATCGAGGGGATCAGCGACTCCATCACCAGGCCCGTGCGGAGCAGCCGCAGGCCGGGGCGGCGGTGCCGGGCCACGGCGAGCAGGCGGTGGTGCGGGGTGAAGGCGTCCGGGTCGTCATCGGCGCCCAGGAGCGTGGGGAGGCCGGCCAGCAGCCACTCCGCGCCCGGGCCCCAGGCCCGCGCCCCGATCCGGTCGCCGCGCGCCGCCACCCGCAGGGTCCCGGGGCCCTCCGGCGTGCGGGTGGCCCGCCAGAACGTGCCGCCCGCCGTCATCCGGAACGTGGGGTCGGCCGGGCCCCTGCGCAGCGGGCTCAGCACCAGACGCAGGTCCAGCGGGCCCGGCGGGGTCCACTCCCGGGTCAGGAACGTCTCATCGCCCCGCGCCGTCGGCGCTGCCTGGTGCGGCAGCGCCGGGCGCGCGGTGCGGGGGGCGAATCGTCCTGCCACGGGTGGGGCCTCGGGGGTTCTGGGTGCTGAAGGTGTCTTCTTGAGGGTACGGGGCCGAGCCGCCCTACTGGTCCGACGAGAAGCGGATCGCGGCGTCCGGGAGGACCGCCCCGCACCAGATCCTGACCCCGTCGCGCAGTTCGTTGTCCGCGCCCACCCGGGCGCCGTCCCCGATCACCGCGCCGCTCAGCACCGTACGGCTGCCGATCCTCGCACCCGCCCCGATGAGCGAGTCGGTGACGACCGCGCCCGCCTCGACCACCGCTCCGGCCAGGACCGCCGAGCCGTCGATCCTCGCGCCCGCGCCGATCACCGCGTCGGCGCCGATCACCGTGCCACCGGTGAGCTTGGCGTCGGGGGCGACGGTGGCCGTCTCCAGGACCAGGCGGTCACCGCAGCGGCCCGGAACGGCCGGGGAGGGGGCGCGGCCCAGGACCAGGTCGGCGGAACCGCGTACGAAGGCCTGCGGGGTGCCGAGGTCCAGCCAGTACGTGGAGTCGACCATGCCCTGGAGGTGGGCTCCGGAGGCGAGCAGACCGGGGAAGGTCTCGCGCTCGACGGAGACCGGGCGGCCCTCGGGGATGGTGTCGATGACCGAGCGCCGGAAGATGTACGCCCCGGCGTTGATCTGGTCGGTGACGATCTCCTCGGGCGTCTGCGGCTTCTCCAGGAAGGCCGTGACCCGGCCCGTCGCGTCCGTCGGTACGAGACCGAAGGCGCGCGGGTCCTCCACCCGGGTCAGGTGGAGCGATACGTCCGCCCCGGAGTCGTTGTGCGAGGTGACCAGGGCCCGGATGTCGAGCCCGGTCAGGATGTCGCCGTTGAAGATCAGGACGGGCTCGTCCGGTCCGGAGGACAGCTTGGCCGCGACGTTGCGTATGGCGCCGCCGGTGCCGAGCGGCTCCTGCTCGGTGACGTACTCGATGTGCAGGCCGAGCGAGGAACCGTCGCCGAAGTACGGCTCGAAGACCTCGGCCAGGTAGGACGTGGCGAGCACGATGTGCTCGACCCCGGCCGCCCTGGCCCGCGCCAGCTGGTGGGTCAGGAAGGGGACCCCCGCCGCCGGGACCATCGGCTTCGGGGTGTGCACCGTGAGCGGGCGCAGCCGGGTGCCTTTGCCACCGACCAGGAGGATCGCTTCTTTTGCCTCTGTCACAGCACCGTCTCTGCTTCCTGCTGGGGCCTGGCCTGGGTATATGGCTGGCCAGTCTAAGCAGACCGGTCCGACATGAACCGGTCAGCGGCCCTGCAGTTTGGCGGAGCTGGTCCTGGCCTTGCCGAGCTTCTTGTAAAGACGCGCTCCGGGGCATTCGGTTGCGAAACCGTCCCGATGGCCCGCGATCACGTTCATGCTCACCTTCACACCCGCCTTGTACTTGTTGCTCCCGCCGGAGACGAGGGTCACCTTTCCCTTGGGGTTGGCGCCGAACAGCCCGAGCTTCCAGGCCGTGAGCTTGGAGACGGCCGTGACAGCGGCGGCGGGCGGGTTGGTGGAGGCGTAGGAGCCGAGTACCGCGATGCCCATCGTGTTGGTGTTGAAGCCCAGGGTGTGCGCTCCGAGGACCGCCTTCGTGACGCCGCCGGCCCGGCCCTCGTAGATGTTTCCGCACTTGTCGACGGCGAAGTTGTAGCCGAAGTCACGCCAGCCCATGCTCTTGACGTGGTAGCGGTAGATGCTGCGGAGCACCGAGGGTGCCTGCTTGCAGCTGTAGTTGTTGCCGGTCGCACTGTGGTGCACGAAGGCCGCCTTGACCGTCTTCGTGTACCCGAAGTTCTTCTCGCGGAGCCTCTCGTCGGCGCCCCAGCCCTTGCGCGTCACGATCTTCGGCCGTGGGCCGATGTACGGCTTCGCGCCGGGCGCCAGGTTCACCGACTCCAGCGTCTCCGCCTGGGTGAGGGCGGGGATGACGGTCGCGCCGAGCTCCGCGAGTTCCGCGTTGACCGCCGAGGCCGCGGCGATCTCGGCCGTCAGGACCTCCGGCAGGGCGGCGGCGGTCGGCGGGGTGTCCGCGAAGACGGCGGGGACGGCAGCCCGGCCCGCCGGGCCGCCGCGGACGGGCTTGGGTGCGGAGGCCTCGCCGGCGTCCTCTCCGGGGTCGACGAGCTCCAGGCGCATCCCTTCCGGGAGCGGTGCGGGGGTGGCCGCGCGGTCCTGCGGGTCCGAAGACCCCGGGGCCTCCGGAGCTTCCGGACGTACGCGTACCTCCACGCCGTCCGAGTCGCCGACCCACAGCGGGGCCGTCGCACCCCGCACCGCACGCCCCTCGCGCTCGGCGCTGCCGAGGTCGGCGGCGTGGTCGGCGTTGTGCGTCTCGACGTCCTGCCAGTCGGACCAGCGCGTGGTGCCGGTGGCCCGGGTCCGGACCTGGACCGTGCCGTGCAGCTCGGCCTCGGCGTCGTCCCAGACCACGCCCACCAGGGAGAAGGGGCGGGCGTCGCGCTGGGGCACGCCCTGGGCCGCCGGTGCTCCCGCGACCCGGTTCGAGGGGACGGGGAGGGGCTCCAGGGGCAGCGACTGCGTCGAGCCCGCCGGTTCGGCCGCGGATGCGGCGGCGCGGGGTTCGGAGGTGTCGGTGGTGCCGGGGGCGTTCGTACGGGGCTCGGAGGTGCCGGACGTGTTGGTGCGGGGTTCTGTGGTGTCGGGGGCGGGTGTGTCGGGAGTGGGCGTGTCGGGGGCGGGAGCCTTCCTCGTCGTCGCTTCGGCCTGCACCGAAGGCGGTCCCGCACCCGGTGACGCCGGGGACGTGGAGGGGGGCGGGGCCGTGGCGGAGACGGAAGCGGGGGCGGATGCCGCTGAAGTGGCGAGCGGCAGAGTGAGGACCGCTGCGCAGGTGACGCCGACTGAGGTGACAACTAGTGCACGCATACGCATGATCCTGGCCACAACCAGACAACTCCGGCTACTCGTCCCGAAAGCCGCATCTGATGCCGTGTCCGCCGAACCGGTGTACGTGACACCCGTTCAGCCCGCCCCGCAGAGCCTCCCCGCGTACTCTTGCGCGGATGAACTCCAGCGACCGAACCGCCGCCGACCTGCTGCGATCCGCCCTCGCCGCGGACCCGGCCCGCCCCCTGGTCACCTTCTACGACGACGCCACCGGAGAACGCGTCGAACTGTCGGTGGCCACCTTCGCCAATTGGGTGGCCAAGACCGCCAATCTGCTCCAGAGCGACCTCGCCGCCGAGGCCGGCGACCGGCTCGCCCTGCTCCTCCCCGCGCACTGGCAGTCCGCGGTCTGGCTGCTCGCCTGCTCCTCGGCCGGGGTCGTCGCCGACGTCCAGGGTGACCCGGCCGCCGCCGACCTCGTCGTGAGCGGGCCGGACACACTGGAGCGGGCCCGCGCCTGCCGCGGTGAGCGGGTCGCGTTGGCCCTGCGCCCGCTGGGCGGCAGGTTCCCGCAGCCACCCGAGGGCTTCGCCGACTACGCGGTGGAGGTGCCGAGCCAGGGCGACCGCTTCGTCCCCTTCGTTCCGGTGGACCCGGACGCTCCGGCACTGGCCGTGGGCGGGGTGGAGCTGACCGGTGCGCAAGTCGTCGCGAAGGCCCGCGAGGATGCCGAGGCCCTCGGGCTCGTACCGGGGTCCCGGCTGCTGACCGGGCACACGTACGACACGTGGGAGGGGCTGAGCACCGGGCTCCTCGCGCCGCTGGCCTCCGGCGGCTCCGTGGTCCTCTGCCGCCACCTCGGGCAGCTCGGTGCGGAGGGCCTGGCGAAGCGCGTCGAGAGCGAACGGGTCACCAGCACGGCGGTATGACAAGCGCCCCGAGGTGCACTCGTCCGGCCCACAGCGGGCCGAGCCCCCGGTGACGATCGCCGAGGGGGGTAGATGATCGGCGGTACAGACCACTCTCTGGGCAGTGCACAACCAAGCGTGAGGTTCAGCCGTCTACTCCTGCGACCGGCGGCCCATCGCGCCGCCGAACGTGAAGGATGGACGCAGACGTGACCGACAGTGCTGGCACGCCGGCCGACCCGGACCTCCCGGCCGGGGACACGCCGCAGGACAGGTCGCAGGAAGAGCCGGAGGCCACGGACTCGAAGGCAGAGCCCGAACCCGGGAACGACGTGCCTCAGGGCGAGGCCACGAACGCCGGTGGCGGCGCCGGCCCCGACGCCTCGCAGGACTCCGGCGACGAGGGCAAGGCCGAAGCCGGCGAAGGCAGCAGCGAGGGCGACAGCGGGGACAGGGACACCCCCCAGGACCGCAGCGACAGCGACGGCGGCAGCGGGGACGGCGACCAGGGCGGCAGCGACGGTGAGAGCCGCGCCGCAGGCGTACAGACCTGGGCCGACCACCCCAAGGACGGCAGCGCCTCCCGGCGGAAGCGGCCCTGGCTGCGCTGGGCAGCCCTCGCCGCCTCGTTCCTCGTGCTGATCTCCGCGGGCGCGGGCTGGTGGCTGTACAAGAAGCTCGACGGCAACATCACCACCGACACCAGCGCCGCCGCAGAGCTGAAGGTGTACGAGAAGGAGCGGCCCACCCCGGTCGTCATGGATGCCCAGAACATCCTGCTCATCGGCTCGGACAGCCGGTCCGGCGACAACCGCGAGTACGGCCGTGACGACGGCGGCAGCCAGCGCTCGGACACCACGATCCTGCTGCACCTCGCGGCGGACCGGAAGAGCGCGACGGCGGTGTCCCTGCCGCGCGACCTGATGGTGGAGGTCCCCAACTGCCGCACCGGGGACGACAAGGAGACCCGGGAGCGGTTCGCCCAGTTCAACTCGGCGTTCGAGCTCGGCGGCACCGCCTGCACGATCCGTACGGTAGAACGGCTGACCGGCATCCGGATCGACCACCACATGGTCGTCGACTTCAACGGGTTCAAGGACATGGTCGACGCCGTGGACGGGGTCGAGATCTGCCTCAAGGAGCCGATCGACGACAAGGACGCGCGCCTGGAGCTTTCGGCCGGGCGCCAGACGCTCAACGGCGAGGAGGCGCTCGGCTACGTACGGGCGCGCAAGACACTCGGCGACGGCAGCGACACCGAACGGATGGAGCGCCAGCAGCGGTTCCTCGGCGCCCTCGTCAACAAGATGCAGAGCAACGGCGTCCTGCTCAACCCGACCCGGCTCTACCCGGTCCTGGACGCGGCGACCAAGTCGCTGACGACCGACTCAGGTCTCGACTCGCTGCGGGACCTGTACGACCTGGTGCGGAGCATGCGGGACGTGCCGACCGACCAGGTGCAGTTCCTGACCGTACCCCGGCAGCCGTACCGCCAGAACACGAATCGGGATGAACTCGTCGAACCGGACGCGAGCGAACTCTTCAAGCAGCTGCGCGAGGACAAGCCCGTCGCGGTGGTTCCGGCGGAAGAGCTCAAGGAGAAGGAAGAGGCCCGGGACGGAAAGCCGGACGACACCGGCTCCGGCTCCGTCTCCGAAAGCCCGACCCCAGCACCTACCTACTCGGGCTCGAGCGCCGCGGACGACCTGTGTGAGCAGTAAAGCAATCACCAAGACATAGAAGGCAATCGGCACTTAATGGGAAGAATGACCGGTTGTAAGGAGGGTGGTGTGGGTCACGCACGTCGCTCCTTTACGAACGGGGCGGATAGTGTGACGCGATCCGGTGCTTCCGGCCAACAGGTCGTGCACTGCCGGAGCGAAGGAACGAGCGCCTTGCCGGGGGAGGGCGCCTCGCGTGGCACCGACGGAGGACTCAGGCAACCGTGGATGCGCAAAGCCGTGGGCGGGCGGACGATATCGACCCCGCAGACCAGTGGGTGCTCAACCCGCACACCGGCAATTACGAACTGCGACTGGACCAATCCGCAGGGGAGTCGCCGGTCACCGCGCGTACGGCCACTGCCGAGGATTCCGGCCGCCGCGGCGATGCGCGGACCAGCGCTCCGCGTGACGGCCGTGAGGGTTCCGGCCGGCGCGGGACCAACTCCCCCGAGGTGCCCGGCCAGCGCAGCCGCCGGTCCTCCCAGAGTGGCGGGCGCGGCGCCGAGGCCACGGCCACCGCGGGGCGCCGCAAGCGCAAGGCTCCGAAGGCGCGCAAGAAGAAGGCACTGATGTGGACGGGCGGGGTGACGGCGTTCCTCGTCCTCTCTGCCGGGGTGGGCGCCTACATCCTGTACGAGAAGCTCAACGGGAACATCGACGCCATCGACATCGGCGACCAGGGCAACAAGAACGTCCTCAGCGACGGTCCGATGAACATCCTGATCATCGGCACCGACAAGCGCACCGGCAAGGGCAACGAGGGGTACGGCGACAAGGGCAGCGAGGGCCACGCCGACACCACCATCCTGTTCCACGTCTCCGAGGACCGGACCAACGCGACGGCGATGAGCATCCCGCGCGACCTGATGACCGAGATCCCCGAGTGCGAGACGAAGGAGCCGGACGGCACCTCCACGATCATCCCCGGCACCCCGAACGAACGCTTCAACACCAGCCTCGGCCAGAACGGCCGTAATCCCGGCTGCACCATGAAGACGGTCGAGAACGTCACCGGCGTCAAGCCCGACCACTTCATGATGGTCGACTTCAACGCGGTCAAGGAGCTGACCACCGCGGTCGGCGGCGTCGAGGTCTGCATGGCCAAGCCGGTCGACGACCCGAAGTCGCACCTGAAGCTGCCGCAGGGCAAATCGGAGGTACAGGGCGAGATGGCCCTGGCCCTGCTGCGCACCCGGCACAGCTTCGGCAACGAGAGCGACCTCGACCGGATCAAGGTGCAGCAGCAGTTCCTCGCCTCGATGATCCGCGAGATGAAGTCGAGCGACACCCTGACCAACCCGAAGAAGCTGTACACGCTGGCCGACGCGGCCACCAACGCGCTGACGGTCGACACGGGCATCGGCGACGCGAAGAGGCTGATGACGCTGGCCCAGGAGATCGGCAAGGTCGACACGAAGAACATCACCTTCCTGACGATGCCGGTCATAGACAACCCGGCCGAGCCGAAGCCCATCACCGTGGTCGTGGACCCGGTCAAGGGTGAGCAGCTCTTCGCGATGCTGCGCTCCGACACCTCGCTCACCGAGGTGAAGCAGAAGGAGAAGGCCGCCAAGGGCAAGCAGGCGGCCCTCCTCAAGGGCCCGAAGGCCGCGCCCGCCGACGTACGTGTGGATGTCCTCAACGGCGGTGAGATCTCCGGCGCCGCGGGCGCGACCGTCACCTGGCTGCAGAACCAGCAGGGCGTGCTGAAGTCCACGAACAAGGCCAACGCCCCCGAGAAGACCAGGAAGACGACCCTGGCCTACGCGCCCAACCAGGCCGACCAGGCCCGCGCGCTCGCCGAGATGATGGGCCTGCCCGCCGCGGCCATGAAACAGGGCACCGCCGACGCCGGGGAGCTGGAGGCGATGGTGCTGACGCTGGGGGCGGACTTCAAGGGCGCGGGCATGCCCATCACGGGACCGGCGAAGATGCCGGAGGACGTCGAGAAGTCGAGCGCGGACAAGGCGGTCTGCGCCAAGTGACACCGAGTCACCGCGTCACAGCGGAAATCTGAACAGCATGGGGGGGTCCGGTGGGACGGAGCAGTACGCACGGGGAGGGGACACGGTCACGCGTCCGTCACGCGGATCGGCCCGGTGGGGACGAGGGCGGGGACGGCGGGGGCCGTACGCGCCTCGAGAGCGGTGACGGCGGCGCGGGCGATCCGGCCGCGCAGGCGGCCGGCGACGGCCCGGGCCGTCGGGCCGGGTCGCGGGGCAGGAACACCCAGGGCCGGAGCAGCCGCCGCGCCCCGAAGAGCGGCAGACAGCGCGCCTTCCGCTGGATCTCCTCCGTACTCACCCTGCTGATACTCGGCACCGGTGGGGCCGGTTATCTCTACTACGAGCACCTCAACGGCAACATCAGGAAAGGGGACCTGACCCTCGGAGACCGGCAGATGGCCGACCACAAGGCCAACGCCGCCGGGCAGACCCCGCTCAACATCCTGCTCATCGGCTCCGACGCCCGGGACTCCGCGGAGAACCAGAAGCTGGGCGGCGCGAAGGAGACCTTCGGCTCCCCTCCGCTCGCCGATGTGCAGATGCTGCTCCACCTCTCCGCGGACCGCTCCAACCTCTCCGTGGTCAGCATGCCGCGCGACACCATGCTGAAGATGCCCAAGTGCACGGCCCCTGACGGTGAGGTCTTCCCGGCCAGCACGGTGGACGTACAGACCAACCAGAGCCTGCGCCGCGGTGGTCCGGGCTGCACGGTGGCCGCCTGGTACGAGCTGACCGGCATCCGGATCGACCACTTCATGATGATCGACTTCGCCGGTGTGGTCTCGATGGCCGACGCGATCGGCGGCGTCCCGGTCTGTGTGACCGCCAACATCCACTCACGCGGCGCCAACGGCCGCGGTGGTTCCGGGCTGAAGCTGGAGGCAGGCACCCACTCCGTCCAGGGCGAGCAGGCTCTCCAGTGGCTGCGCACCCGCTACGGCTTCGAGGACGGCAGCGACCTCGCGCGGGCCAAGGCCCAGCACCAGTACATGAACTCGATGGTGCGTCAACTGCGCAAGGGCACCAAGCTCACCGACCCGGCGAAGCTGATGAACCTGGCCGAGGCCGCGACCACCGCGCTGACGGTCGACAAGGGGCTCGACACGGTCAAGAAGCTCTACGACCTGGCCGAGGAGCTGAAGAAGGTCCCGACGAAACGCATCACGATGTCGACCATGCCGAACGTGTACGGAACCGGCGTCAACCGCGGCCGGGTCTACCCGAAGGCGGGCGACGCCGAGCAGCTGTTCCGGATGGTCCGCGAGGACATGCCGCTGGACGGCAAGGCGTCCAAGCGGAAGAAGGTGGAGCCGAAGGACCCGTCGGCGCCGGTCGGCGAGATCGCCGTGGCCGTACGGAACGGGACCGCCACCGACGCGCTCGGCCCGGTCTCGGGGCGTGCGGGTGACGTGGAGAAGCTGCTCAAGGAGTCGGGCTTCGCGAAGGCCACCATCGACCCCGACAACGTGGCGGGCTCGACACGGACGGCCATCCTGTATCCGAGCGCGGATCTGGAGGGCGACGCCCAGGCGGTCGCCAAGGCACTCGGCATCCCGGTCTCGCAGGTGAAGAGGTCGACCGACGTCTCCGGCATCTCGCTCGCCGTCGGCGCCGACTGGCGCGAGGGCGGGGCCTACCCCGTCTCCAAGGGCACGGAGAAGACCCCGGACTCGGCGGGGGCCCAGAACGGCGAGGAGGAGGGCTGCATGAAGGTCGACCCGAAGTACACATGGTGACCCGATAGCGGAACGTACGTATGCGAAGGGTCCCACCGGACGGCACCGGTGGGACCCTTCGCGTACGGAACCGGCCGGATCAGACCGTCTCGCTGCTGCTGCTACTGCTCGCCAGCGACGGGCGGCGGCTCGCGATGACCCGCTTCGCCAGGGAGCGCGGGCTGGTGAGGAAGCCGAAGCCCCAGCACATGTGCATGGTCGCCAGCGCCACGGGAATCTGCGCGCGGGCCTTCAGCGGGAGCCCCTTGCCGGCGGGCAGCGACCCGGCGACGATCGCGGCCACGTACCCGCCGGGGACGAGAAGCGCCCACGGGGTGACGGCCGCGCCGAGCACCAGGCCCGCCGCGATGGCGACGACGGCGGTCGGCGGGGCCAGGTAGCGCAGGTTGATGGAGCCGGAGTGGTAGCGGGCGACGACGTGGCGCCAGCGGCCGTAGTCCTTGTACTGCTTGGCGAGCGCCTTCACCGAGGGGCGCGGGCGGTACTGGACCTTCAGCTCGGGTGAGAACCAGATCAGCCCGCCGGCCTCGCGGATCCGGAAGTTCAGCTCCCAGTCCTGGGCGCGGATGAACTCCACGTTGTAGCCCTCCGCCTGCTCCAGCGCCTCGCGCCGGAAGACGCCCAGGTACACCGTCTCGGCCGGGCCGGCCTGGCCGCCGGTGTGGAAGGCCGCGTTGCCGACGCCGATCCTCGAGGTCATCGCGGCGGCGACGGCGTCCTCCCAGGCGTTCTCGCCCTCGGCGTGCATGATGCCGCCGACGTTCTGCGCGCCGGTCTCCTCCAGGAGGCGGACGGCGGTCGCGATGTAGTTCGGCGAGAGCATGCCGTGGCCGTCCACGCGTACGACGACGGGGTGGCGGGAGGCCTTGATCGCCGCGTTGAGGGCGGCGGGGGTGCGGCCCGTGGGGTTGGGGACCGTGTGGATCCGGGAGTCCTCGGCGACCAGCTCGGCGGCGATCTCGTCCGTGCGGTCGGTGGAGGGGCCGAGCGCGATCACGACCTCCATCTCACCGGCGTACTCCTGCTCCAGGATGTGCCGGACCGAGTTCCTGAGATGGCGTTCCTCGTTGAGCACCGGCATGATCACGGAGACGGCGGGGTACTGCGCGGCAGACATGTGGTCCTCAGGGGGTCCTCGGGGGCGCCAGGGGTTCCGCGCCCAGGAGGCGGGCACCCCGGGAGGGGGCGTTATTCGGCCGCCACGTTACCGCGAACGGGGGACACCGGTGCGCGCGCCGCAGGGTGGTGGGCCGGGGCGGAGATCGTATGGGCCTACCGTGCGATGGTCCCGTTGCACCGCAGGTGTCTACGTCGGTCGGCACACCGCAGCGGCGCCGCCGTCGACCGACACACCGCAGAGGTGTCTCCCCCCGTGCACCGCGGAGGTGTCTCCCCCCGTGACCGCCCCCCGCCCACCGCAGCACCCGCCCCGCCCCCGCGCCACTCCCCCGCGCCGCCGTCCACCGCAGGGTGCCCGGCCCGTCCGCTCACGGAAGCAGGACGAGCGGCCGCGCTGGGGCATGCGGGTGGCCACCGGGCTCTCGGTGCTCGTACTGGGCGCGGGTGGGATCGGTCACGCCGTGGTGAGCAGCCTGGAGGGCGGGATCAGCCGGGTCGACCCCTTCAAGGACATGAAGAACCGCCCCCAGTCCGGGCACGGGACCAATCTGCTGCTCGTGGGCACGGACGGCCGGGACACCATCACCGAGGCGGAGAAGCAGAAGTACAAGCTGGGCGGCGCGCCCTGCCACTGCACCGACACGATCATGCTGGTCCACCTCTCGGCCGACAAGCAGCGGGCGAGCGTCGTGAGCCTCCCCCGGGACAGTTACGCGGAGGTCCCCGCCCACACCGACCGCACCACCGGCAAGAAGCACGACAGCCACCCGGTGAAGCTGAACGCCGCCTACGCGGAGGGCGGGCCGACGCTGACCGTGCGGACGGTCGAGCACATGACAGGCGTCAAGGTCGACCACTATGTGGAGGTCGACTTCACCAGCTTCATGAAGACGGTCGACGCGGTGGGCGGGGTGCAGATCTGTACGGCCCGGCCGATGAAGGACTCGTACACCGGACTGGACCTGCCCGCCGGTACCCATCAGCTCGACGGCGGCAAGGCGCTCCAGTACGTACGCTCCCGCCACGTCGACGTGGCGTCCGACCTGGGCCGGATGCAGCGCCAGCAGAGGTTCATGGCGGCGCTGATCAAGCAGGCGACGAGCAACGGGGTGCTGCTGAACCCGGTGCGGTTCCAGCAGGTCTCCGCCTCCGTGCTGGGCTCGGTCCGGGCGGACAAGGGGTTCGGTACGGAGCAGATGCTGGCGCTCGGCAAGGCGATGAAGGACTTCAGCCCGGCCTCGTCCGAGTTCACCTCCGTGCCCATCGGCAACCCCAGCTTCCCGGTCAAGGGCATCGGCTCCACGGTCCAGTGGGACGCGGCGAAGGCGAAGAAGCTGTTCCAGGCGCTGCGCGAGGACAAGCCGCTGACCCCGTCCCCGCCCAAGCCCGCGGCAGGCGCGCCGAAGCCGGCCCAGGCCGTGCTGGTGGACGTGGCACCGGAGGAGATCCGGGTGCAGGTCTACAACGGCACCTCGAAGGACGGCCTCGGCAAGGACGTGGACTCCGGCCTGCGCGCGACCGGCTTCAACACCACGGAAGCCCCGCTCAACGGCAAGCTGCGTGACCTGGCACGGACGCTCGTGACGTACGACCCGCGCTGGGACCGGTCGGCGAAGTCGCTGGCCGCCGCGTTGCCGGGGAGCGAGCTGAAGGCCGTGCAGGGGCAGGGCCCCACGATGGAGGTGACGGCCGGATCGGACTTCACGAAGGTGCGGCCGGTGCGGGCGGAGAACAAGCAGACGGGCGACTTCGCCACGGTGACGGGCGACGAGGTGGTCTGCCCGTAGGGCGCTCCGGGAGCTGCGGTCTCAGTCGTCGATGCCGTCGGCGACGCGCTTCTCCCGCAGCTCCTTGATCGCCCGGCGGCGCGCGAGGCGGTGGGTGCGCCGGATCTGCGCCTCCTGGTAGCGCCGCTTGTCGCGCTCGGTCTCGGGGATCACCGGCGGTACGCGGCGCGGCTTGCCGTCCCCGTCGACGGCGGCGAAGACGAGGTAGGCGCTGCCGACCTGCTGGGCGGGGGTCGACTCGTTCCAGCGCTCGGCCATCACGCGGACGCCGACCTCCATCGAGGAGCGGCCGGTCCAGTTCACCTGGGCGCGTACGTGAACGAGGTCACCCACCCTGACCGGCTCCAGGAAGACCATCTCGTCCATCGACGCGGTCACCGCGGGCCCGCCGGAGTGCCGTCCGGCCACGGCGCCCGCCGCGTCGTCGACCAGCTTCATGATCACGCCACCGTGCACCGTACCCAGGAGGTTGGTGTCGCTGCCGGTCATGATGTGGCTGAGGGTCGTGCGGGACGCGGCGGTGGGCTTGCCCGGAATCTCTTCTTGCGAGCGCTCCGAGCGGGTGGCCTGATCTGTCATACAGTCCACCTTATGCGCGGGCCCGGATCCCGCAGAATGCATCAGCTTCGCAACAGCCCTGGTGCGATTTCCCTTACACCCTGTAATAGCCGTGGGTCGGGACGGCACACTGTTCGGATGAACGATTGGCCCGATCGACGGACCGGCGACCGCAGCGAGCGCTATGGGCGGGGCAGTGCCGGCCCCCAGCCCGAGAGCGCCCGGGCGATGCCCCACATCCAGCGCCGCCCGGCCCCGCCGCAGAGGCCGCAGGTTCCCCCGCAGAGCCAGGGGTACGACGACCGCTACCCGGCCGGCTCCCCCGGTTACGGCAACAGCCCCGAGCCCGGCTTCGACAGCGGTTACAACACCGGCCAGGTCTACGGCGGAGGCGCGGGCGGTGGCGGCGGTCGTGGTGGCGGGGACGCAGGTTACGTCCATGGCCGCCCGGCTCCGGACTGGCGCCGCCGGATCAAGCTCGGCGCGCTGACCCTGGTCGTCGTCCTCCTCGTGGTCTCGGTCTCCACGTACTTCTGGGCCGACTCCAAGCTGAAGCGCGAGGTCGACCTCGCCAAGGTCATCGAGCGACCGGAAGCGGGCGACGGGACGAACTACCTGATCGTCGGCTCCGACAGCCGTGAGGGCATGTCGGCCGAGGACAAGAAGCGGCTGCGCACCGGTTCCGCCGAGGGCAAGCGCACCGACTCGATGATGATCCTGCACGACGGCTCCAGCGGCCCGACGCTGGTCTCCCTGCCGCGCGACTCCCAGGTGGAGATCCCCTCCTTCAAGGGGTCCGAGTCCGGCAAGATGTTCCAGGGCACCGGCCGCCAGGTGAAGCTGAACGCCGCGTACGCCGAGGACGGACCCGAACTGCTCGTGCGCACGGTCGAGTTCAACACCGGGCTGCGCATCGACCACTACGTCGAGATCGGCTTCGGCGGCTTCGCGCAGATCGTGGACGCGATCGGCGGGGTCGAGATGGACATCCCGAAGGCCTTCAAGGACAAGAAGTCCGGCGCCGACTTCCAGGCCGGTAAGCAGACGCTGAACGGCGAGCAGTCCCTGGCCTTCGTCCGCACCCGGTACGCGTTCGCGGGCAGCGACCTGGACCGTACGAAGAACCAGCAGAAGTTCCTCGCGGCGCTGGCGAGCCAGACGGCGACCCCGTCCACGGTCCTCAACCCGTTCAAGCTGTACCCGACGATGGGCGCGGGCCTGGACACCCTGATCGTGGACAAGGACATGTCGCTCTGGTCGCTGGCCAACATGTTCTTCGCGATGAAGGGCGTCACGGGCGGCGACGGTACGTCGATGAACATGCCGATCTCCGGCAGCTCCGGCGGCAACCTGGTCTGGGACAAGGCCAAGGTGAAGCAGCTCGTGCAGCAGCTGAAGAACGACGAGAAGGTCACGGTCAAGGGCAACTGACGCCGGCCCCGCAGGGCCATCGCGGGGGGGGCGCCGCCTACTTGGGTCCCGTAGACGATGTTCCCCCTCCTCGTCCATGAGGGGACGGATCTGGGAGGGGCCGTAGTCGTCCGTGTCGGACGGGCGCGGCTTCTCCGGCCCCGTCGGGCCCGACGCGCTCCACGCGCTCCACCCGCACGACCCCGTACCGGCGCCCCCGCGCCGCCCTGCCGTGCGGTCTCCACCACCAGGCCGCCGCCAGGGCGGGAAGTCCTGGAAGCCCTTCCCCGGGACGCCGAGGACGTGCCAGAGCGTCTCACCGACCTTCTCGGTGTCGAAGAGCCGGGAACACGGGACGAGCGAGGTCACCTCCTCGGCCACCGCGTCACGCGGCAGGCCCCTTCGGCTCCAGGCCCGCGAAGTCCTCGTGGAGCGCGTCGAGATGTCGGCCCGTCGGTTCGCCGGCCGGGTCCAGCTCCGCCAGCCGCCAGCCCGGCAACTGCTCCTCCACCTCGGCGGGCAGCGATCCGTCCGCCGGGTCGGCCAGGGCGTACAGCACGCCGAACGCGGTCTCCCGAGCCACCTCGCGGGCCAGGTCGCCGAGGTCTTCGGGGGTGAGTCCGGCGGCGAGGGCGCGGTCGACGGCCCCGGCGGCCACGCCCTCGCTGCGATAGGCGGCCACCCAGCGGGACGCCTCCGTGCCCCAGGCGTCGACGTCCTGCCACACCGTCCGCAGGAACCGGTAGCGGGCGAGCTGCGGGAGCCCCTCCTCGGCCTCGGATTCGGCCCAGTCCGGCGCGTCGCCGTCCGCTCCCAGGGCGCGGAAGAGGGCGGTGAGCCTGTCGAGTTCGGTCATGAGGTGGGAGGGTACCGGCCGAGGTCCGGGCGGAGACCGAAGGAGCCGGACGGATGGGCCTGCCTGGACCGATGAGTTTCGGCGGGGTGCGCGGTCAGTACATCCGTAAGAGTTGGTGCCCCAAGGGCCGCCCGCCACGAGACACCCGTACAAGATTCCCAGGAGCCCCCGATGCGCACTCTGATCAGCACCGCCTTCGTCTCCCTCGACGGCGTCGTGGAAGCCCCGGGCGGCGAGCCCGGCTACCGGAACTCGGGGTGGACCTTCAAGGACGCGGAGTTCCTCCCGGAGGCGTACGAGATCAAGGGCCGGGAGCAGGAGGAGGCGGGCGCGCTGATGATGGGCCGGGCCAGCTACGAGGCGTTCAGTCCGGTGTGGCCGGCGATGGAGGAGTTCGCCCGGTACAGGGTGATGCCGAAGTACGTCGTCTCCACCACGCTCAAGGAGGACGACCTGGTCCCGGAGTGGGGCGACACCACGATCCTGCGCTCGCTCGACGAGGTCGCCGCCCTGAAGGAGACCGAGGGCGGACCGGTCATCATCCATGGCAGCGCCGCCCTGAACCACGGCCTGTCGGACGCCGGCCTGATCGACCGCTACCACCTGCTCGTCTTCCCGCTCCTGCTGGGCGCGGGCAAGCGTCTGTTCAGCGCGACGGACAAGGACGTCCAGAAGCTGAAGCTGGTCGAGTACGAGGCGTATGCGAACGGCATCCAGAAGAACGTGTTCGATGTCGTGCGCTGACGTCCGGGCCGGGGCACACCTGCGGCCCCCGGCATGGAGCCGGGGGCCGCAGGGACAGACAGCGAAAGGCCTTACGGCAGGTTGCGCGCCATCACGATGCGCTGGACCTGATTCGTGCCTTCATAAATCTGGGTGATCTTGGCGTCGCGCATCATGCGCTCCACCGGGTAGTCCCGCGTGTAGCCGTAGCCGCCCAGCAGCTGGACCGCGTCCGTCGTGACCTCCATGGCCACGTCGGAGGCGAAGCACTTGGCCGCCGCGCCGAAGAAGGTCAGGTCGCCGTCGACGCGCTGGGACTTGGCGGCGGCGGAGTAGGTGAGCTGGCGGGCCGCCTCCAGCTTCATCGCCATGTCGGCGAGCATGAACTGGATGCCCTGGAAGTCGGCGATCGGCTTGCCGAACTGCTTGCGCTCCTGGACGTACCCCTTGGCGTAGTCCAGCGCGCCCTGGGCGATGCCGAGGGCCTGGGCCGCGATGGTGATGCGGGTGTGGTCCAGGGTCTTCATCGCCGTGGCGAAGCCCGTACCCTCCTCGCCGATCATGCGGTCCGCGGGGATGCGGACGTTGTCGAGATAGACCTCGCGGGTCGGGGAGCCCTTGATGCCGAGCTTCTTCTCCGGGGCACCGAAGGAGACGCCCTCGTCGGACTTCTCGACGACGAACGCCGAGATGCCCTTGGAGCGCTTGGTCGGGTCGGTGACCGCCATGACCGTGTAGAACTCGGAGACGCCCGCGTTGGTGATCCAGCGCTTCACACCGTTGAGGACCCAGAAGTCACCGTCACGCACGGCCTTGGTCTTCATGCCCGCCGCGTCCGAGCCGGCGTCCGGCTCGGAGAGCGCGTACGAGAACATCGCGTCGCCCTTGGCCAGCGGGCCCAGGTACTTGCGCTTCAGCTCCTCGGAGCCGGAGAGGATCACCGGGAGCGAGCCGAGCTTGTTGACGGCCGGGATCAGGGAGGAGGAGGCGCAGGCGCGGGCCACCTCCTCGATCACGATGACCGTGGCGAGCGCGTCGGCGCCGGCGCCGCCGTACTCCTCCGGTACGTGGACGGCGTGCAGGTCCGAGGCGACCAGGGCGTCCAGCGCCTCCTGCGGGAAGCGGCTCTCCTCGTCGACCGCGGCGGCGAAGGGGGCGATCTTCGTCTCGGCGAGCGCGCGGATGGTCTCGCGGAGCATGTCGTGCTCCTCGGCCGGACGGTACAGGTCGAAATCGGTCGAACCCGCCAAGACGCTCACTCCCCAGATGCTAACTACCGTTAAGTAACCCAATTTTAGTGCGGAAGCCCCGGCACGGCATACGTGAGTGCCACGTGAGCTTCGTGACAGGGGTCGGGCAAAGAGGGCGGTAAGTGGCGGATCGGGTGGAGAGAGGTGGGGTCACCCGCCACGACTATGCTCGGTTCGCACGTCTATCCGCACCTCCCAGGAGCATCCATGGCCCTCAGGATCACTGTGATCGGCACCGGCTATCTCGGCGCCACCCATGCCGCCGCCATGGCCGAGCTGGGCTTCGAGGTCCTCGGGCTCGACGTCGTACCGGAGAAGATCGAGCTGCTGTCCGCCGGGCGCGTGCCGATGTACGAGCCGGGGCTCGAGGAGATCCTCCAGAAGCATGTCGCGGGCATCGAGGGCTCCACGGGGCGGCTGCGCTTCACCACCTCCTGGGAAGAGGTCGGGGACTTCGGTGACGTGCACTTCGTCTGTGTGAACACCCCGCAGAAGCACGGCGAGTACGCCTGCGACATGAGCTACGTCGACAGCGCCTTCGAGTCCCTCGCCCCGCACCTCACCCGACCCGCCCTGGTCGTCGGCAAGTCGACCGTCCCCGTCGGCTCCGCCGCCCGCCTCGCCGCCCGCCTCGCGGAGCTGGCCCCGGCCGGCACGGACGCCGAGCTGGCCTGGAACCCGGAGTTCCTGCGCGAGGGCTTCGCCGTCAACGACACCCTGCACCCCGACCGGATCGTCGTCGGCGTCGAGAGCGAGCGGGCCGAGAAGCTGCTGCGCGAGGTGTACGCCGTGCCGGTGGCCGAGGGCTCTCCCTTCGTCGTCACCGACTTTCCGACCGCCGAGCTCGTGAAGACTTCCGCCAACTCCTTCCTCGCCACCAAGATCTCGTTCATCAACGCCATGGCCGAGGTCTGCGAGGCCGCCGACGGGGACGTCGTGAAGCTCGCCGAGGCCATCGGGCACGACGAGCGGATCGGGAAGAAGTTCCTGCGGGCCGGGATCGGGTTCGGCGGCGGCTGCCTGCCCAAGGACATCCGGGCCTTCATGGCGCGCGCCGGTGAGCTGGGCGCGGACCAGGCGCTCACCTTCCTCCGCGAGGTCGACTCCATCAACATGCGACGCCGCGGCCACATGGTGGAGCTGGCCCGGGAGGCCGTGGGCGGCGGTTCGTTCCTCGGCACCCGGGTGGGCGTCCTGGGCGCCGCGTTCAAGCCGGACTCCGACGACGTACGCGACTCCCCCGCGCTCAACGTGGCCGGGCAGATCCACCTCCAGGGCGGCCAGGTGACCGTCTTCGACCCCAAGGGGATGGAGAACGCCCGCCGCCTGTTCCCGACGCTCGGTTACGCCGACTCCGCGCTGGAGGCCGTGCGCGGCGCGGACGTGGTGCTGCACCTGACGGAGTGGCGCGAGTTCCGCGAGCTGGACCCGGCGGAGCTGGGCGATGCGGTGTCCCGCCGGATCATCCTGGACGGGCGGAACGCCCTGGACAGCGCGGTGTGGCGCGAGGCCGGGTGGACGTACCGGGCGATGGGGCGACCGAAGGCCTGAGTGCCGCCACTCCCGCGCCGGATGTGCCCGCACTCCAGCGCCGGGATGGGGTAGGCGTTGTCCCATGCCGCAACAGGGCGGCGATCACCGGGAGGTATACGTCATGCCCATCGCCACACTCGGCGCCGTCGTGCTGGACTGCCCCGACCCCATCGCACTCGCCCGCTTCTACGCCGCCGTGATCGGCGGCACCATCAAGGAGGACGAGGGCCGCTGGGTCGACCTCGTCGACGCCCCGGGCACCCCGCTCGCGTTCCAGGCCGCGCCCGGTTTCGTACCGCCGCAGTGGCCCCGGCCCGACGGCGCCCAGCAGTTCCACCTGGACCTGACCGTGGAGGATCTGGACGCGGCGGAGCGGGAGGTGCTGGCGCTGGGGGCCCGGCCGCTGGACACGGAGGACCGGAAGCGGACCTTCCGTGTCTACGCCGACCCTGCCGGGCACCCGTTCTGCCTCTGCGCCTGCTAGATCGAGGGGAAGGGGCGTGCGGCGCGTGGTGATCGCGCGTCCGGTGGACAGGCTGGAACCATGGACGACTCTCCCTGCTGGATCACCACCCCCCTCACCGGCGCCCTCGTGCGCGGCGCGCTCGACCTGGAGCGCACCGCGCGCGGCGGCCTCCTCCCGCACCGGCTGCCCGCCCGGGCCCGGGCGCAGTTCGGCGGTGACGAGCAGGTGGCCCAGGCGGAGGCCCAGCCCTCCGGCGTACGGCTCGTGTTCCGCACCCGGGCCACCGCCGTCGAGCTGGACGTCCTGCGCACGGTCGTGGCCTACCGGGGTGTTCCGCCCCGCCCGGACGGCGCGTACGACCTGCACATCGACGGGGAGCCGGCCGGGCGGGCCACGGCGAGCGGGGGCGATCTGCTGATGGTGGACCTGGGTGACGGCTCGCGGGAGACGTTCCCCGGTCCGGTCGGCACCGTGCGGTTCGACGGACTGCCAGGGCGGGAGAAGGCCGTCGAGCTCTGGCTGCCGTACACCGAGATCACCGAGCTGACGGCCCTGCGCACCGACGCCCCAGTCGTGGCGGTGGAGCCGGGCGGGCGGCGGGTGTGGCTGCACCACGGCAGTTCGATCAGCCAGGGATCCGCCGCGGACAGCTCCGCCACCGCCTGGCCCGCCCTGGCCGCCGCCGCGGGGGGCGTGGAGCTGGTCAACCTGGGCCTGGGAGGCAGTGCCCTGCTCGATCCGTTCACCGCGCGCGCCCTGCGGGACACCCCCGCCGACCTGATCAGCGTCAAGATCGGCATCAACCTCGTCAACCTGGACGTGATGCGGCTGCGCGCCTTCGGCCCGGCCGTGCACGGGTTCCTCGACACCATCCGCGAGGGGCACCCGACCACGCCCCTGCTGGTGATCTCGCCCGTCCTCTGCCCCGCCCAGGAGGACACTCCCGGACCGGCCGCCCCGGAGTTCAGCGAGGAGGAGGCGCAGTTCACCGCGTTGGGGGACCCCTCGGAGGCGGCATTCGGGAAGCTGACCCTGCGGGTCGTACGGGAGGAGCTCGCCCGGATCGCGGAGGAGCGGTCGGGCGAGGATCCGGGGTTGTCCTACCTGGACGGCCTCACCCTGTACGGCGAGGCCGACTTCGCCGAGCTGCCGCTGCCCGACCGGCTCCACCCGGACGCCGCCGCGCACCGCCGTATGGGCGAGCGTTTCGCGGCGGTCGCCTTCGGTCCGGGGGGGCCGTTCGCCGCCACCCCTAGGAGGCGTCCGCCCACGCGGGATCGATGAGACGCCCCCTAGCGCGGGCGCCGCGCGTCCAGCTCCGTGATCGTCGCGTGGGAGGGGCCGCGCGTGGCCTGCTCGTCGCGGGCCACGGCTTCCGCGTCGCGCAGGACCCGTACGGCGTTCCGCCAGGTCAGCTTGGCGAGCTCGCCCTCCGACCAGTTACGGCGGAGCAGCTCGGCGATCAGGTTCGGGTAGCCGGAGACGTCCTCCAGGCCGTAGGGGGTGAAGGCCGTGCCGTCGTAGTCGCCGCCGATGCCGATGTGGTCGACGCCCGCGACCTCGCGCATGTGGTCGAGGTGGTCGGCGATGGTCGCGACGGTGGCCTGGGGGCGGGGGTGGGCCGCCTCGAAGTCCTCGTGGATGCGCATCGCCTGCGGGGTGGTGTCCAGGTGGTGCAGGCCGTGCTCGCGCATGTTGCGGTCGGCCGCCTGGGTCCAGGCGACGGCGGCGGGGAGCACGAACTTCGGGACGAAGGTCGCCATCGCGACCCCGCCGTTGGCCGGGAGCGCCGCCAGCACGTCGTCGGGGATGTTGCGCGGGTGGTCGCAGACGGCCCGGGCCGAGGAGTGCGAGAAGAGCACCGGCGCCGTGCTGGTGGCGATCGCGTCGCGCATGACGCCGTCCGCCACGTGCGAGAGGTCGACCAGCATGCCGATGCGGTTCATCTCGCGGACGACCTCGTGGCCGAAGGCGGAGAGGCCGCCCAGGCGGCGCAGGTCGGTCGCGCTGTCGGCCCAGTCAATGTTGTCGTTGTGGGTGAGCGTCATGTAGCGGACGCCCAACGCGTACAGGGCCCGCAGGGTGCCCAGCGAGTTGTTCATGGAGTGGCCGCCCTCGGCGCCCATCAGGGAGGCGATACGGCCCTCGGCACGGGCCTTCTCCAGGTCGTCGGCGGTGAGCGCGCGCCGCAGGTGCGTCGGGTGGCGGGCGATCAGCTCGGCGACGATGTCGATCTGTTCCAGCGTGGCGCTGACCGCCGCGTCGCCGGTCAGGTCGGTGCGCACGTAGACGGACCAGAACTGGCCGCCGACCCCGCCGGCCCGCAGCCGGGCCAGGTCGGTGTGGAGCAGGCCGCGCTGGTCGGCGGCGATGTCCCGGGCGTCCAGGTCGTAGCCGACCTGCTCGCGCAGGGCCCAGGGGAGGTCGTTGTGGCCGTCGACGATCGGGTGGGCGGCGAGGAGCTCGTGCGCGCGGGCGAGGTGGTCCATGGCCGGCCCCTACTTTCCGAAGCCGAAGGAGTCGAGGCCCTGGACCTTGGCCCGCAGGCGCTTGCCCTTCTCCGTGGCCTGGGCGTTCAGCTCCTGCAGGAACTCGCCCATCCGCTCCTGGAGGGCCGGGTCGTGCGCGGCCAGGATCCGGGCGGCCAGCAGGCCCGCGTTGCGCGCACCGCCGACCGAGACGGTGGCGACGGGGACCCCGGCGGGCATCTGGACGATGGAGAGCAGGCTGTCCATGCCGTCCAGGTACTTCAGCGGCACCGGCACGCCGACGACCGGCAGCGGGGTGACCGAGGCCAGCATCCCGGGCAGGTGGGCGGCCCCGCCCGCGCCCGCGATGATCGCCCGCAGACCGCGGCCCGCCGCCTCCTCGCCGTACGCGATCATCTCGCGCGGCATGCGGTGGGCGGAGACGACGTCGACCTCGTACGGGATCTCGAACTCGTCGAGCGCCTTGGCCGCCGCCTCCATGACGGGCCAGTCGGAGTCCGAGCCCATCACGATGCCGACGAGGGGGGCGCTGCCGGTGGCGGAGCCGGTGCCGGGGGAAGTCATTCGGTGATCGTTCCTCGCAGGTAGTCGGCCGCGTGCCGGGCGCGCTCCCGCACGTCCGCCAGGTCGTCGCCGTAGGTGTTGACGTGGCCGACCTTGCGGCCGGGCTTCACGTCCTTGCCGTACATGTGGATCTTGAGCTGGGGGTCGCGGGCCATGCAGTGCAGGTACGCCTGGTACATGTCCGGGTAGTCACCGCCCAGGACGTTGCACATGACCGTCCAGGGGGCGCGCGGGCGCGGGTCTCCGAGGGGGAGGTCGAGGACCGCCCGTACGTGGTTGGCGAACTGGGAGGTGATAGCGCCGTCCTGGGTCCAGTGGCCCGAGTTGTGCGGGCGCATGGCCAGCTCGTTGACCAGAATGCCGGGGGTCCCGTCGTCGCCGCGGGTCTCGAACAGCTCCACGGCCAGGTGGCCGACGACGTCCAGCTCGGCGGCGATGCGGAGCGCGAGCTGCTGGGCCTCGCCGGCCAGCTCCTGGGACAGGTCGGGGGCGGGGGCTATCACCGTGTCGCAGACCCCGTCGACCTGGACGGACTCGACCACCGGGTAGGCCACGGCCTGGCCGTGCGGCGAGCGGACGATGTTGGCCGCCAGCTCCCGTACGAAGTCGACCTTCTCCTCCGCGAGGACCGGGACCCCGGCGCGGAACGGGTCGGCCGCGTCCGCCTCGGAGCGGACCACCCACACGCCCTTGCCGTCGTACCCGCCGCGCACGGTCTTGAGGATGACGGGGAAGCCCCCGACCTCCTCCGCGAACGCGGCGGCGTCGGCCGGGTCGCCCACGATGCGGTTACGGGGGCAGGGTGCGCCGATCTCCGTGAGCCTGGCGCGCATCACCCCCTTGTCCTGCGCGTGCACCAGGGCATGGGGGCCGGGGCGCACGGGGATGCCGTCCGCCTCCAGGGCCCGCAGGTGCTCGGTGGGCACGTGCTCGTGGTCGAAGGTGATCACGTCGCAGCCCTGCGCGAAGGCGCGCAGCGTCTCCAGGTCGCGATAGTCGCCGATGACGACCTCGCTGACCACCTGGGCCGCCGAGTCCTGGGGCGTGTCACTGAGGAGCTTGAATTTCAGGCCGAGGGGGATACCCGCCTCGTGGGTCATACGGGCGAGCTGACCGCCGCCGACCATGCCGACTACCGGGAACGTCACACCCCCAGGGTATCGGGCGCGCCGGGCGGCCCGGGACGCCGTCCGGGTACCGTCCCCGGCGGGCTCCCGGGCATCACCGGGGCTTCACACGGGAGCGCTGGTTAGCATGGCGGAGTTGACGGAACCGTCGACGCCATCGAACGGACGGACTGAGCGATCACCATGAGCGAACGGGGCGCACTGCGGACCCGGCTTGATCTGCTGGCCCGGGAGGTCGCCAAGTTCGGCGCGGTCGGTGCGGTGGGACTGCTGGTCAACATCCTTGTCTTCAACCTGCTCCGGCACACCACCGACCTCCAGGTCGTCCGGGCGAGCGTGCTGGCGACCTTCGTCGCCATCCTCTGCAACTACGTCGGCTTCCGCTACTGGACCTACCGGGACCGGGACAAGACCGGCCGGACCCGTGAGCTGACCCTCTTCGTGCTGTTCAGCGCGGCGGGCGCGGTCATCGAGAACGGCGTGCTGTATGTCGCGACGTACGGCTTCGACTGGAACACCCCGGTCCAGAGCAACTTCTTCAAGATCCTCGGCATCGGGATCGCGACCCTCTTCCGCTTCTGGTCCTACCGGACGTGGGTCTTCAAGGCCCTCCCCGCCGCCCAGCCCCTGCCCGACGAGGAGGCCGTGCCCCGTGCGGAACGGTTTCTGGCGCAGCGGCGGTCGACGGAGACCGTAGAGCCCGATCCCGTACGGAACTGACGCCTTCACCGAGTCCCCGCTCAGCGCACCGGGCGTTCGTGGTCCTTGCGGTCCAGCGGGATGCGGCTGAGGAAGAGTGCGAAGACCGCCGGCTGCTGCTGGAGCAGTTCCAGCCGGCCGCCGTCCGCCTCCGCCAGGTCCCGGGCGACGGCCAGGCCGATCCCGGTGGAGTTGCGGCCGCTGATCGTCCGCTCGAAGATCCGCGCCCCCAGCTCGGCCGGGACGCCGGGTCCCTCGTCGGTGACCTCGATGACGACCTGGTTGCCGGTGACGCGGGTGCGCAGGGCGACCGTGCCGCCGCCGTGCATCAGCGAGTTCTCGATCAGCGCCGCCAGGACCTGGGCGACCGCGCCCGGGGTGCCGACCGCCCGCAGCCCGTGCTTGCCCGAGCAGACCAGCGCGCGGCCCGTTGAGCGGTAGGCGGGGCGCCACTCCTCGATCTGCTGCTTGATGACCTCGTCCAGGTCGAAGACGACGGCGGAGCCGGTCCGCGGGTCCCGGGAGTTGGTCAGCAGCCGCTCCACGACGTCGGTGAGGCGCTCGACCTGGGTGAGGGCGATGTTCGCCTCCTCCTTCACCGTCTCCGGATCGTCGGTCACCGAGATCTCCTCGATCCGCATGGAGAGCGCGGTGAGCGGCGTACGCAGCTGGTGCGAGGCGTCCGCGGCCAGCCGGCGCTCGGCGGTCAGCATCCGGGCGATCCGCTCGGCGGAGGAGTCCAGGACGTCGGCGACCCGGTCCAGCTCGGGCACCCCGTACCGCTTGTGGCGCGGGCGGGGGTCGCCGGAGCCGAGGCGCTCGGCGGTCTCGGCCAGGTCGGTGAGCGGGGAGGCGAGCCGGTTGGCCTGGCGTACGGCGAGGAGCACGGCCGAGATGATCGCGAGCAACGCCACCGCGCCGATGATCAGGAGCGTGCGCCCGACCTCGCGGGTGACAGCCGAGCGGGACTCCTCGACGGTGACCTTCTCGCCCTGCTCACCGGTCTCGGTGGCGCGCAGGACGCTGCCGGTGGGGCGCTCACCGACGGAGATGGGGGTCCGGCCCGGGATCTCGATCAGCGCGAACCGGTTGGGGTCGATCTGCTCGGACAGCACCCCGGAGTTGATCACCTCGTCACCCAGCAGCCGGCTGTCGACCACGCTGATCAGCCGCAGCGCCTCGGATTCGACGCTCTCCTGGGCGCTGGCGCTGATGGTGCGCGTCTCCACGATGACGAGGGAGACGCCGAAGACGGCGATGACCACGAGCACCACGGCGAGCGTGGAGTTGATCAGCCGGCGGCGCATGGCCGCCGGTTCTGTCGTGGTCCTTCTTCGAGAGGCTGTTCGTCGTCAAGAGGCATGGGTGCTTCGTACGTCAGCTCTTCTCGAACCGGAAGCCGACGCCCCGGACCGTGGCGATGTAGCGGGGATTGGCCGCGTCGTCACCGAGCTTCTTGCGGAGCCAGGAGATGTGCATGTCGAGCGTCTTCGTAGAGGACCACCAGGTGGTGTCCCAGACCTCGCGCATCAGCTGGTCGCGGGTCACGACCCGGCCGGCGTCCCGGACCAGCACCCGCAGCAGGTCGAACTCCTTTGCGGTGAGCTGGAGTTCCTCCTCGCCCATCCAGGCCCGGTGCGACTCGACGTCGATCCGGACGCCGTGGGTGGCCGGCTGCGCGGCGGACTCGGTGGCACCGCGCCGGAGCAGGGCGCGGACCCGGGCGAGGAGCTCGGCGAGGCGGAAGGGCTTGGTGACGTAGTCGTCGGCGCCCGCGTCCAGGCCGACCACCGTGTCGACCTCGTCGGCGCGGGCCGTCAGCACCAGGATCGGCACGGCGTGGCCGTCGGCACGGAGGCGGCGGGCGACTTCGAGTCCGTCCATCCCGGGCAGCCCCAGGTCGAGGACCACGAGGTCGATGCCGCCCTGGAGCCCGGCGTCGAGCGCCGTCGGGCCGTCCTGGCGGACTTCGACCTCGTAACCCTCCCGACGCAGTGCGCGGGCCAGTGGCTCCGAGATGGATGCGTCGTCCTCGGCGAGCAGTACACGGGTCATGGACCGATGGTAGTCCGGTCGGGAGGTCCGAGGTGAGGCCCGCGCCACCACCTGCGGGTCCCCGGCGAAATCCCGGCATGGACCTTTGAATATGGGAGCCTGGTTCCACTATCGCCTGTGATCCATGTCTCAAGTCCTTCCATATGCCGCTGTGTCGTGTCGTATGGTGTCCCGACGCCTGTTGCACTACTGAAGGACCTTTGGGCCGCCATGAGCGCCAAGGGTCTCTTCTGTGTGTCGGGTCGGTTCACGCCGGCCCATGTTGAGTGAATGACCTGTGAGCCGGGCCCGGAGCGTGCGAACGCGCCGGGCGTGGATCCCGACGCGGTACTTCCCCGCCCCGCCGCCGAACGCTCCGCCCGGAGCCCGGCCCCGGGGCGAATCCCCCTCAGGCGTGGGGTGGGGTGCGGCCGCGCCCGGTGCCGGCTACCCCCCACCGGGCGCGCACCGCTCACGAGGCGAGCGCGTCCCGACCAGCAAGGATCGATCATGGCGTCCAGCCTGACGAAGGACTCGGCCGGTTCCGGCGAGAAGACCTTCTTCGGCCACCCCCGCGGCCTGGCCACACTCTTCATGACGGAGATGTGGGAGCGCTTCAGCTACTACGGCATGAGGGCACTGCTCCCGCTCTACCTGATCGCGCCCGGTGGGCTCGACATGAACCCCGCCACAGCGACCGCGATCTACTCGGTCTACGTGTCGCTGGTGTACCTGCTCGCCATGCCCGGCGGCTGGTTCGGCGACCGGGTCTGGGGCCCGCGCAAGACCGTCGCCATCGCCGGCGGTGTCATCATGCTCGGCCACCTGACCCTGGCGCTGCCCACCGAGGGCACGTTCTTCGCCGGTCTGGGCCTCGTGGCCATCGGCTCCGGTCTGCTGAAGTCCAACATCTCGACGATGGTCGGCCACCTCTACGACGGCCCGGAGGACCCGCGCCGCGACGGTGGCTTCACCATCTTCTACATGGGCATCAACATGGGTGCGTTCGCCGCGCCCCTGGTGATCGGCACCGTCGGTGAGAACGTCAACTGGCACCTCGGCTTCGCCCTCGCCGCACTCGGCATGGGCCTCGGTGTGGTCCAGTTCCTGCTCGGCACCCGCCACCTGAACGAGCGCAGCCTGATCGTCCCGAAGCCGCTCTCCAGGGACGAACGCGCCTCGACCCTGCGCAAGTCGATGATCTGGCTCGGCATCGCGGCCGTCTTCTACATCGGTACGGTCGTCACCGGCGTCTACACGCTGAACTGGCTGCTGGTCCCGATCACCGTCGCCGGTCTCGTCATCCCGGTGATGGTCCTGGTCCGCATCAAGCGCGACAAGGAGCTCAGCGAGGCCGAGCAGTCGAAGATGTCCGGCTACATCTGGTTCTTCGTGGCCGCCGCCATCTTCTGGATGATCTACGACCAGGGCGGCTCGACGCTGGCGATCTTCGCCGAGTCCTCGGCCGACAACAGCGTCTTCGGCTGGGACTTCCCGGTCTCCTGGTACCAGTCGGTCAACCCGGTCCTGATCATGGCGCTCGCGCCGGTCTTCGCCGCCTTCTGGCTGGCGCTGAACCGCCGCGGCAAGGAGCCGAGCACGATCGTGAAGTTCAGCTCCGGCCTCGTTCTCGTCGGCGCCTCGTTCTTCGTCTTCCTGATGCCGCTGACCATCGCGGGTGACGGCCACAAGGCCGCCGCGATGTGGCTGGTCGCGATCTACTTCATCCAGACCGTCGCCGAGCTGACGCTCTCGCCGGTCGGCCTGTCGGTCACGACGAAGATGGCTCCGGCGAAGTACGCGAGCCAGATGATGGGTGTCTGGTTCCTCGCGGTCACCGCCGGTGACTGCACCACGGGCCTGCTCTCGCTGGCCGGAGTGGGGCTCAACGGCACCGGCGTGGTGGCCATGGAGGCGACGCTCGCCGTGGTCGCCGGTATCGCGATCTTCATGTACCGCGGCAAGGTCAAGCAGCTCATGGGCGACGTCCGCTGACGTCGTACTACCCGTAGCGCAGGGGCCGCCTCACCGACATGTCCCGGTGAGGCGGCCCCTGCGCCTTGTGCCGGTGGCTCAGCGCGTGGAACGCAGCCTCCGCCACGGGGTGAACGTGAACACCGCGCCGCCCAGCAGGATCGCCGTACCCGCGACCAGGCCGAGCGCGCGCAGGGCGCCGTCGCCCTCGGCACCGGTGGCGGCCAGGCCGCCGCCCGAGTCCGTACCGCCGCCGGACGCCGCTGCTCCGCCCGAGCCGGCCGTGCCGCCTCCGCCGGAGCCCGTGCCGCCGGACGCGCCGCCCGGCTGGGCGGAGGTGTCCAGCTCCAGGGAGACCGCGACACCGGCGGGCGGGGTGCAGGTCGTCGTCGTACCGGCGGCCATCACCGTCAGGACGCCCGGACTGAGCGTCGACTTCCCGCTCGCTCCGGGCTCGTACGTGCCGGTGAGGTCCGGGATCTCGATCGGGGCACCGGTCTTGATGACCTCCTTGTTCAGCGGCCCCTCGACCGTGACCGTGCCCTTGTCGGCCCCGCCGAGTCTGACCTCCATGGAGGGCTTGACCTGGTCGGCCGGGATGTCGATCGGGCTGTCCATCACGGACTTGCCGAACTCCACGGTGAGGTCGTAGCCGCCGCCGTCCTTCTTGGCGCTGATCCGGACGGGGGAGGTGGCGTTCTTGTCGCCGATGGGGGTCTTGCAGGCGTAGGCGACGGACACCTCCTTGCCGGGGAAGTCGGTCTCACCGCCGCTGCCGCCGGTGCCGCCGGTGCCGGTGCTGCCGCCGGCGGTGGTGGTGCCTCCGGTCGTGGTGACGCCATCGGTGGTGCCGCCGTCGGTGGTGCCCCCGGCTGCGCTTCCGCCGGAGTCGCCGCCTCCGGTCGTGGTGCCGCCCGTGGTCGTGGTGCCTCCTGTATCCGTGCCCCCCGTCGTCGTACCCCCGGAGGCCGTACCTCCGGAGGCCGTACCTCCGGATGTGGTGCCGCCCGTGCTGGAGCCCTCCTCCGTCACCTTGATCGTGGCGCCCGGCCGGACCGTCTCCTTCGGGGCGCACTTGGTGTCCGTGGAGATCGGCTTGGAGACGTTGATGTTGTACGCGCCCGGGGTCAGCGTGATCTCCCCGGCCTTCTCCAGCTTCAGCTTGGCCGTCATGTCGGGCAGCAGCATGGGGCTGTTCTTGGGGATGGGCGGGTTCCGCCGCGGGCCCTCCAGCTTCAGCTCGCCGCTCGCCGCACCGCCCAGCGTGATCGTGCCGGTCGGCTTCACCGTGTCCTTGCCCAGGTCCAGCACGTCCGGGTTCTTCGACGCGGCCTCGACCGTCTTCCAGACGACCTCGATCTCGTCGCCGACCTTCGCCTCGGCCGGGACGGTCAGCAGCACCCTCGTGGTGCCCTGGACCGGGGGCAGTCCCGAGATCAGCGGCGGAACGCACTCCGTCGCATAACTGACCTCGGCGGCCTGGGCCGGGCTCGCGGCCAGCACGATGCCCGCGCCGCCGAGCATCAGCGCGATTCCGGCCGCGCTCATCCTCCGTTGCGTGTCCACGCTTGTCCCTTCGTCGTGGGTGGGGGTCGGTTCTCCGGCGGTGCGGAACGCCGTTTCTCTGACGGTGCGGAGTCCTGGGTGAACCACGGCAGCACGGCCGGGGTGGGCGGCGCCTGGGTTGCGGGCGTACGCGTACGGTGCGCGTGGCGGGCAGCCGGGCCGGCGGGGCGGGGGCGGGCCTTGTCCACGGCGGCCATGCCGATACGGAAGACGGCGGCCGGGACGACCAGGCAGAGCAGCACCCAGAAGAGCGGGACGCCCCACGGACGGCTCACCCCCCACGGCTGTTCGGCCAGCACCTTCGTCCCGTACCGCAGGGAGACCTGGTAGTCGCCGTGCGCGCCGGCGGAGAGTCCGACCGGCAGCTTGATCTGCGCCTTGCCCCCGGGGGCGACCGTGCCGCTCCACTGGCGTTCCTCCCACTGCGGGGCGTAGACGCCGTGCGCCGTGCCGATCTCGAAGACGGGGTCCTCCACGGGTTCGGACCCCAGGTTGCCGACGGTGAAGACCAACCGGCGGGCGGGCGGGGCGCCGAACCAGGTGAGCAGCGAGCTCTCGCCCTCCAGCCGGGTGGTGGCCAGCACCGCGAGCCTTCCTTCGTCGGCCGGGGGCGGCAGCGGAGCCGTGGGGTGACCCGCAACTGCGAACACCGTGTCGACCAGAGCCTGTTCGCCGGTCACCGCGGCGACGTGCACCACGCAGGGGCAGGGCTCGGGCGGCTCGGCCACCGGCAGCTTCTTGCTGAAGGAGCCCCTTTTGTCGGTGGTGACGGCCCGGCCGTCGGCGTTGGCGCAGGAGTTGGTGCCGCCGATCACGCCCCGCTCCGGGGTGGACCGGCCGCAGATCAGGAGCATCAGCAACGCCTCGGAGCGCCAGCCGCCGCCCTTGACGGTGAGCTCACCGCCCTTGCCAGCCTCCTTCTTGGAGAGGGTGACGGACGGGGCGTCGCCTTCGGCCGCCTGCGCCGCCGGGGCGGTGACCGGGGCCGCCAGGGCCAGGAGAACGGCGAGGAGGAGCAGGAGAGTCGTCGGTGCGGTGCGGTGCCGGGCGACTGTCCGGCCAGTCGTCGGCCGAGCGGCTCCTCGGCCAGTCGCCGGCCGGGCGGCTCTTCGGTCGGCCGTCGCCGCGGTGCGTGGGGGCGGCCTGCCTCCGGGGTGCTGCGTCACGATTCCGCTCCCGCCTTCGCCAGGGGCCGTGCTTCTTCGGTCGGTTGCAGGTCTCCGACCGGTTGCGGCTCCTCGCCGTCGTCCGTTCCGGCCGGGTGCGGCCCGCCCCGGGTACGCCGCCGGTACGCCCCCGTGCCGAGCACAGCCAGTACGCCGAGCACCAGCAGCCCGCCCCCGGCGACCGGCGCCACCGGGACGTACGCCGCCGAGGCCACCGCCTCGTCCCGCGCCCCGCCCTCCGCGGCGACCCGCAGCCGTACGGTGACGGAGCCCAACGCCGGTGCCTGCGGCCAGGGTTCGGTGAGCTCCACCCGACGGCCGGGGGCCAGCTCCACCTGCAGCTGCCGGGCCGGGCGGTCCAGCGGCGTACCGAACACCCCGTCCGCGCGCACGGCCAGCCGCGGCCGCAGGGGCGTGTTGCCCCGGTTGACCAGGGCGTACCGGATGGTCCGGCCCGACACCTCGACGTCCTCCACGGTGAGCGCCGCCAGGGTGAGGCCGCCGACCCGCACCCGTACCGTCACGTGTCTCTCCTCGCCCCCGTCGGCCGCCGCCACGATCTCCCCCACGAGGTCGCCCGGCGTCGCGTTGCCCGGCAGGGCCAGCGCGAACGGCACGTCGGCGCGGGTCCGGGCCGGCACGGTGACCGTGTCCGCCGCGAACCGGAGCCACGGCCCGGCCCGGCCGTCGCCCCGCAGCCGTACGGTCAGCGGGACGCGGGCGGGGTTGGTCACCGAGAGCCGGTCCTGGAGCACCGCCGTGGGGGCGCCCTCCAGATAGACGTACGGCCGGGTGTCCCGGCCGGTGCTCCCGCCGCCCGCGGGCCGGGCCGTCCAGCCCGCCGGGGCCCCGGGGCCGCCGTCGGCCGCCGCAGGAGGTGCGAGGAGCAGTGCCAGCAGCAGGGCGGCGAGCAGGCGCAGGTACAGGGTCGACGGCAGGCGTACGTGCCGGGTCGGCGGCGGCATGGGCGGCTCCCTCACACTGACGGTTGCGGCGTTCAGCCCGTGGGGCGCTGTCCTCGCCGGGTCAGCCAGAGCACTCCGGCCGCCCCGGTCAGCAGGACGGTCCCGCCGAGCGCGCCGAGTGCCGCCGCGGAGTCGAGCGGGCCGGTCTTCGGCAGTTCACCGCCGCCGGAGGCAGTGCCTCCGGCCGTCGTGGAGCCTCCGCCGGAACCGCCCGTGGAGGCTCCCGAGCCGCCGGCGCCCTCGACGTGCAGCTGCAGGGAGGGGGCGGGGCTGTTCTTCGGCGTACAGGTCGTCGTCGTGCCCAGCGCCTTGATGGTGAGCACCCCCGCGGTGAAGGTGACCTCGCCACTCTTCTTGGGCGCGTAGGTCCCCGACAAGTCACTGATCTTGATGGGGGTGTTGGCCGGAATCGCCTCGGCGTTCGCCGGTCCCGAGACCTGGACCTTCCCCGTCTCCGCACCGCCCACCTCGATCACCGCGCTCGGGTTCATGGCCCCCTTGCCCAGCTCGACCGGGCTGGAGGAGACGCCCTTCTGGAAGGACATGGTGAGCTTGTGACCGTTGCCGCTCTTGACGCTCTTGATGTCTATGGGCGAGACGGCTGCCTTGGGCCCGATCGGCGTCTGGCACTGGTAGTTGACGTCCACGACCTCGGCGTGGGCGGCGGGCGCGGCCATCAGGACCACCGAGCCCGCCATCGCGGTGGTGAGCGCGGCCGTCAGCGCGAGAGCTGTCCGCTTCTGGTTCGACACCTCGTGTTCCCCTCATGCCGGACGTCGCCGCGCGCCACGACCCGTACGGGCGCACGTTGCTGACGACGCATCAGATTGGGCGCTCAAGGTACGCCCGGGGCCTGATGGAGGGAAGACAAAGAGCGCGCCGGATCGGCGCGCTCCTCGATGTGCGGAATGCCTCTGAGCTAGGCGTGTGCGGGATGCCTCCGGGTTACGCGGGGGCGGCGAGCTCCGCCCAGACGGTCTTGCCCGGCATCTCCGGCGTGCGCTGCACGCCCCAGTCCAGGCAGAGGCGTTGCACGATGAACATGCCGTGTCCGCCGGGGCGGCCGGCGCGGTGCGGCGTTCGGGGGGCGGGCTGGCCGGTCCCCCGGTCGACGACCTCCACCCGCAGCGCCTTGGGCGTACGGCCGATCCGGAGCTCTTCGGGACCCTCGGCGTGCAGACAGGCGTTGGTCACGAGCTCGGAGACGACCAGCAGGACGTCCTCGGCCGCGGCCCGGCGGTCCGCGCTGGAGGCCGGGAGCCAGCCCCAGTCGTGCAGGGCCTGCCGGGCGAAATCACGGGCCATCGGGACGATGCCGCTGGCCTGCCCGAGTGAGAGCGTGCGCCACTGCCGCTCGGCCGGAACGGGCGAGGCTGCGCCCGCTCCTTCCGGCTCGCGGCCGAGGTCGCCCGGCGGATGCTGCCGGGTGGTGCTCATCAGCGCTTCACCTCACCGATTCGCCATGTCGCCATGTCGCGATTGAACAGAAATGATCAGTTACCGACTGTGCCGGATCTTTGCGGGATGCCGACGGGGGTCTCCTGCCCGGCCGCACCCTTACGACACCCACTTCGGGCTGCCGATCGCTCAACACGGCCGCCATCCGGGACGACGCGCGAGCGCACCGTAAGGACCTAGGTCCGTAGAGCGTCTTCGAGCGTGGCGTGGACGGTGAAGACCGCCTCCGCGCCGGTGATCTCGAACACTCTCGCCACGACCGGTTGCATTCCGGCCAGATGAACCCCTCCTCCGGCCGCCTCCGCCTTGAGGCGGGCGCCGAGAAGCACGTTCAGCCCGGTGGAGTCGCAGAAGTCCAGGCGTGAGCAGTCCACCACCAGGCGTGACCGCCCTTGCTCGACCGCGCTCTCCAGGGGCTCCCGCAGCAGATCGGCGGTGTGGTGATCGAGCTCACCCACCGGAGTCACGACCTCGCTGTGCCCCTCGGTCCGGGCCTCGACCTGAAGCCGACCCCGGTTCGCACTGCCGACCGTCCCGCGGTCCATGCCCATGTACCTCTTCGCCGTCCGTCACTGTGCGCGTCACCGCCTGTGCGGCTGTATGCAGAGCCGCCGCCGACGTGCGTAAAACAGTACGCGTTTCGTACGCCACGCGGTAGTCGGAGACCTCAACAAACCGGACATATGCGGTTAATTGGCGCTTGTAACTGCTGGCAGGAACCGGGTATGGGTAGAGGGACACCTGAAACACGACCGGCTTTGGAGGCGCCGCTTCACCGCAGGAACACGTATGGGCATCGGCAGCCATATGCCGAGAACGATGGAGGAGACCATGTCACCCCGGCTCGACGAAGCGCGTACCCCCAACGCGTCGTCGGCATGTCCTCAGGGACCGACCAATTCCGACTCCCCCGCCGCGACCGCCGTTCCCGGCCCGCGCACCAGCTCCACCACCAGCACCATCAGCACCACCCCTGACTCTTCCGGCGAGGGGCTTGAGGGCTTCACGGGGCTCCTCACAGGGCTCGAAGGACTGCCCGAGATCCCGCCCTACGCCGAAATCGGAGCTCTGGACGCCAGGGCCCTGTCGAAGACGCTCTTCGAGCGCCTCGAATCCCTCGAAGAGGGCACGCACGAGTACGCGTACGTCCGCAACACCCTCGTCGAGCTCAACCTCGCGCTCGTCAAGTTCGCCGCCTCCCGGTTCCGCTCGCGCAGTGAGCCGATGGAGGACATCGTCCAGGTCGGCACCATCGGCCTGATCAAGGCGATCGACCGGTTCGAGCTGAGCCGCGGTGTCGAGTTCCCGACGTTCGCGATGCCGACCATCGTCGGCGAGATCAAGAGGTTCTTCCGCGACACCAGCTGGTCCGTGCGCGTCCCGCGCCGGCTCCAGGAACTCCGGCTCGACCTGGCCAAGGCGGGGGACGAGCTCTCCCAGCAGCTGGACCGCGCGCCCACCGTGGCGGAGCTGTCCGAGCGCCTCGGCATCACGCCGGACGAGGTCGTCGAGGGCATGTCCGCGAGCAACGCGTACACCGCGAGCTCGCTGGACGCCAAGCCCGAGGAGGACGACAGCGAGGGCGCCCTCACGGACCGCATCGGCTACGAGGACCACGGGCTCGAAGGCATCGAGTACGTCGAGTCCCTGAAGCCGCTGATCGCCGCACTGCCCTCGCGGGACCGCATGATCCTCTCGCTCCGCTTCGTCAGCAACATGACGCAGTCGGAGATCGGTGAGGAGCTGGGCATCTCGCAGATGCACGTGTCCCGGCTGCTCTCGCGGACTCTGGTCAAGCTCCGCAAGGGGCTGACCCTGGAGGAATAGCCGAACCCGGTCCGCCGCCCTCCACGGGGCCGCGCGGGCCGGTGCCGAGCATGCGGAAGGACCCGCTCCTGTACGTATCCACGTATCCAGGGCGGGTCCTTCCGCGTGTCCGCCCTCACGGCCGGGCCCCGGACCGGCTACTCACCTCGTTGAGTACGCGCCCTCACGCGCCGGGCCCTGCGGCCTCCCAGCGTTCGATCATGAACTCGTTCCGCCCTGTCCCCCCTCCCCGCGGGTCGCGCGCCGCCCGTACCGCCGTCGGCGTCGCCGTGCTGCTCGGCGTCGCGGCGCTCGCCTGGCTGTGGAACGGCCCCTGTATCCGGCCGCCGACCCCGACCGTCGCCGTCCGGCTGAAGGCGGAGGCCGGGCAGGTGTACGCCGCGGCCGCGCTGCCCGGCCGGCCGGTGGTGGGGCCCGCCCGGGTGGAGACGCGCGCCTGCTACTACCGGTGGACGTGCGCTGGTACTACGGGACGGGGACGTACTCGGTCAGCGTCTACGCCGACTGCGGCAAGCTTCCCGACGGCTTCGACGAGCATGACTGGCCGGAGGGCGAGTGGGACCCTCGCGATGCCCCTTCTACTCCACCCGCTCCCCGCTCCGCCACACCGCGCTGACCAGCGGGACGCCCGGGCGGTAGGCGAGGTGGACGTGGCTCGGGGCGTCCAGGAGGACCAGGTCGGCGCGGGCTCCGGGGGTGATCCGGCCGATGTCCGTGCGGCGCAGGGCCGCGGCACCGCCCGCGGTGGCGGACCAGAGTGCCTCGTCGGGGGTCATCCCCATGTCGCGTACGGCCAGGGCGACGCAGAACGGCATGGACGAGGTGAACGACGAGCCGGGGTTGCAGTCCGTGGAGAGCGCGACGGTGGCCCCCGCGTCCAGCAGGCGGCGGGCGTCGGGCCAGGTGGCGCGGGTGGAGAACTCGGCGCCGGGGAGCAGCGTGGCGACCGTGTCGCCCTGGCCCAGCGCGTCCACGTCCGCGTCGGTGAGGTGGGTGCAGTGGTCGGCTGACGCGGCGTCGAGCTCGACCGCGAGCTGTACGCCGGGGCCGTACGTCAGCTGGTTGGCGTGGATGCGGGGGTGCAGCCCCTTGGCGCGGCCCGCCGTGAGGATGGCGCGGGCCTGGTCGCCGTCGAAGGCGCCGCGTTCGCAGAAGACGTCGATCCAGCGGGCGTGCGGGGCGCAGGCCTCCAGCATGGGGCCGGTGACCAGGTCGACGTACCCGGCCGGGTCGTCGGTGTAGTCCGGGGAGACGACGTGGGCGCCGAGGTAGGTGACCTCGTCGGTGTGGCGGGAGGCGATGCGCAGGGCGCGGGCCTCGTCCTCGACGGTGAGGCCGTAGCCGGACTTGGTCTCCAGGGTGGTGGTGCCCTGGCGCAGGGCCTCGGCGAGGTAGCGGGCGACGTTGTCGGAGAGCTGCTCGTCGGAGGCCTGGCGGGTGGCGGCGACCGTGGTGCGGATGCCGCCCGCGGTGTAGGGCTGCCCGGACATCCGGGCGTTGAACTCCTGGGTGCGGTCGCCCGCGAAGACGAGGTGCGAGTGGGAGTCGACGAAGCCGGGGATCATGGCCCGGCCCGCCGCGTCGAGGACGTTGTCAGTGGCGGGTGCTTTGCTTGATTCACCGGTCCAGACGATGCGGTCGCCCTCGATGACGACGGCCGCGTCCTGGATCAGGCCCAGGGGGGTCCCGTTGCCGAGGGAGGGGTCATTGGTGACCAGGCTGGTGATGTGCGTGACGGCGGTGGTCGTCATCTGGAGAGTGTTCTCCTTGCGTTCCGGGGGGTCCGGGGAGTGCGGAGCTCTTGCGCGTCCGGGCGGGTCCGGGGTCAGTGGTGCAGGGCTGCTACTGCCGCCGCGAGCCCTCCTGGCACGTCCTCGATCAGCGCGTGGCGGCCGTCGCGGACGATGTGGCGGCCTGCCACGACCGTGTGCCGCACATCAGCGGCGGAGGCGGCGAATACGGCGGTCTCCGCTGCCAGCCGGGGCACCGGTCCCGCCGTTCTGACGGAGTCCAGGGCGATGGTCGTCAGGTCGGCGGGGGCGCCCGGTTCGACGACGCCCGCGTCGGGGCGGCCGAGTGCGGCGTGCCCGTCGGCGGAGGCCGCCCTCAGCAGGGCGGCGGCCGTCCAGTGGCCCCGGATGTGCGTGCGCAGCCGCTCGTTGAGCTCCATCGCGCGCGCCTCTTCGAAGAGGTCGATGACGGCGTGGCTGTCGCTGCCCAGCGAGAGCGGCGAGCCGGCCTTCTGGAGGGCGGCGGCGGGGCCGATGCCGTCGGCGAGGTCGCGTTCGGTGGTGGGGCACATGCAGGTGCCGGTGGCGGAGGAGCCGAGCAGTGCGATGTCCTCCTCCGTCAGATGCGTGTTGTGGATGCCGGTGGTGCGCGGGCCGAGGACGCCGTGGTCGGCCAGCAGCCGGGTGGGGGTGCGGCCGTGGGCGGCCCGGCAGGCGTCGTTCTCCGCCGTCTGCTCGGAGAGGTGGACGTGGAGGGGGGCGCCCCGCTCCTCGGCCCACGCGGCGACGGTGGCCAGCTGGTCGGCCGGGACCGCGCGGACGGAGTGGATGGCCGCGCCGATCAGGGTGTGGTCGTCACCCTTGAGGAGGGAGGCGCGCTCGGCCCAGGCGTCGGCGGTGATGTCGGAGAAGCGCAGCTGGTGCCGGTTGGGCTTCTCGCCGAATCCGGCGGCCAGGTAGGCGGTGTCCAGCAGGGTGATCCGGATCCCCGCCTCGGCCGCCGCCGCGATCAGCGCCTCGCCCATGGCGTTGGGGTTGGCGTAGGGCGTGCCGCCGGGCGCGTGGTGCAGGTAGTGGAATTCGCCGACGGAGGTGATGCCGGCCAGGGCCATTTCGGCGTACGTGGCGCGGGCCAGGTCGAAGTAGGTGTCCGGGGTGAGCCGGGAGGCCACCTGGTACATCAGCTCGCGCCAGGTCCAGAAGGTGCCGGAGCCCACCTGGGCCGTGGCCCGCAGGGCCCGGTGGAAGGCGTGGGAGTGGGCGTTGGCCAGGCCGGGGAGGGTCAGCCCCTGCAGCACCGTGGCGCCGGGCGGGGGCGTCCGGGCCCCGGTCCTGACCCCGGCGATGCGGCCGTCGGCGACCTCCACGGTGACGTCGGGCTCGACATGGGTCCCGAGCCAGGCGTGGTCCATCCAGTACGTGGCGGTGACGGGCCCGCCCGCCGCCCGGGTTGTCAGCTGCACGCGAGACCTTCCAGTACGTCGGCGAGTGCCCGCACCCCGGCCGTGCAGTCGTCCTCGGCGGCGTGTTCGGCCGGAGAGTGCGAGATTCCGGTGGGGTTCCGTACGAAGAGCATGGCGGTGGGCACCGAAGCGGACAAAATACCCGCATCATGGCCCGCGCCGGTGCCGAGGACGGGGACCGGGCGCCCCGTGTCGCCGCTCCCCCCCAGGATCTTGGCGAGTTCGTCGCGCAGGGCGTGCTCGAACTCGACCACGGGAGTGAAGGACTCCCGTACGACATCGAGGTCGATCCCGGCCCGTTCGGCGTACTCACGGGCGGCACGCTCGATACCGGTGACGACGGCGTCCAGGGTGGCCTGGTCGGCCGCGCGGGAGTCCAGCCAGCCACGGACGAGGGAGGGGATGGCGTTGACCCCGTTGGGCTCGACCGCGATCTTGCCGAAGGTGGCGAGGGCGCCGGTGAGTTCGGCCTCGCGGCGGGCGGCGAGCACGGTCTCGGCGTACGTGAGCATCGGGTCGCGGCGGTCGGCCAGGCGGGTGGTGCCCGCGTGGTTGGCCTCGCCCCGGAAGTCGAAGCGCCAGCGGCCGTGCGGCCAGATGGCGGAGGCGATGCCGACGGGGTCGCCGGTCAGGTCCAAGGCGCGGCCCTGCTCGACGTGGAGTTCGACGAACGCGCCGATACGGGCGAGCCGTTCCGGGTCGGGGCCGATGGCCCCGGGGTCGTATCCGGCCGACTCCATGGCGGCGGGCAGGGTCGTCCCTTCCGCGTCCCGGAGGCGGTGGGCGTCGGCGACGGTGAGCTGTCCGGCGGCGAGCCGGGATCCGACACAGGCGAGACCGAAGCGGGCGCCCTCCTCGTCACCGAAGTTGGTGATCGCCAGGGGGCGGGTGAACACGGCGCCCCGGCTTCGGAGTTCGTCGAGCGCGGCGAAGGAGGAGACCACGCCCAGCGGCCCGTCGAAGGCGCCGCCGTCCGGTACGGAGTCCAGGTGCGAGCCGGTGACGACGGCGTCGCCGGCCAGGGGGTCGCCGAGCCAGGCCCACTGGTTGCCGTTGCGGTCCCTCTCGTAGGTGAGGCCCCGCGCCTCGGCCTGCGTACGGAACCAGGCCCGGCAGTCGAGGTCCGCCGCCGACCAGGCGTACCGCCGGTAGCCGCCGCTGCCGGGGTGGCGGCCGACGGGGGCCAGCTCGCGCCACATGGAGAGGAAGGAGTCACCCGTACGCCACTGCTCCCGGGCGCCGGAGGAGGCGGCGGATGCGCCCGTAGGCATCAGTTGCCCTCCGCCATCGGGACGCGTACGCCCTTGTCCGTGGCGACGGACTCCGCGATGTCGTAGCCGGCGTCGACGTGGCGGATGACGCCCATGCCGGGGTCGTTCGTCAGGACGCGGCGGATCTTCTCGCCCGCGAGCTCGGTGCCGTCCGCGACGGTGACCTGGCCCGCGTGGATGGAGCGGCCCATGCCGACACCGCCGCCGTGGTGGAGGGAGACCCAGGAGGCACCGGAGGCGACGTTGACCATGGCGTTGAGGAGCGGCCAGTCGGCGATGGCGTCGGAGCCGTCGAGCATGGCCTCGGTCTCGCGGTACGGGGAGGCGACCGAGCCGCAGTCCAGGTGGTCGCGGCCGATGGCCAGCGGGGCGGCCAGTTCGCCGCTCGCCACCATGTCGTTGAAGCGTTCGCCGGCCTTGTCGCGCTCGCCGTAGCCGAGCCAGCAGATGCGGGCGGGCAGGCCCTGGAAGTGGACGCGTTCGCCGGCCATCTTGATCCAGCGGTGCAGGGACTCGTTCTCCGGGAAGAGCTCCAGCATCGCCCGGTCGGTCTTGTGGATGTCGGACGCCTCGCCGGACAGGGCGGCCCAGCGGAAGGGGCCCTTGCCCTCGCAGAAGAGGGGCCGGATGTAGGCGGGAACGAAGCCGGGGAAGTCGAAGGCCCGGTCGTATCCGGCGAGCTGGGCCTCGCCGCGGATGGAGTTGCCGTAGTCGAAGACCTCGGCCCCGGCGTCCATGAAGCCGACCATGGCCTCGACGTGGCGGGCCATCGACTCGCGGGCGCGCTGGGTGAAGTCGGCGGGCTTCTCGGCGGCGAGGGTGGCCATCTCGTCGAAGTCGACGCCGAGCGGGAGGTAGGCCAGCGGGTCATGGGCGCTGGTCTGGTCGGTGACGATGTCGACCGGCGCGCCCTCGGCGAGCATCCGGGGCAGCAGTTCCGCCGCGTTGCCGAGGAGGCCGATGGAGAGCGGGCGGCGGGCGTCGCGGGCCTCGACGGCGAGCTGGAGCGCGTGCTCCAGGTTGTCCGCCTTGACGTCCAGGAAGCGGTGCTCGATGCGGCGCTCGATGGCGCGCGGGTCGCAGTCGATACAGATGGCGACGCCGTCGTTCATGGTGACGGCGAGCGGCTGGGCGCCGCCCATGCCACCGAGCCCGGCGGTCAGCGTGATCGTCCCGGCCAGGGTGCCGCCGAACTTCTTCGCGGCGACGGCGGCGAAGGTCTCGTAGGTGCCCTGGAGGATGCCCTGGGTGCCGATGTAGATCCAGGACCCGGCGGTCATCTGGCCGTACATGGTGAGGCCGAGCGCCTCCAGGCGGCGGAACTCCTCCCAGTTGGCCCAGTCACCGACCAGGTTGGAGTTGGCGATCAGGACGCGCGGCGCCCACTCGTGGGTCTGCATGACGCCGACCGGCCGCCCGGACTGGACGAGCATCGTCTCGTCCTGCTTGAGCGTCTGGAGGGTCCGGACCATCGCGTCGAACGAGCGCCAGTCGCGGGCCGCCTTGCCCGTGCCGCCGTAGACGACGAGCTTGTCGGGGTGCTCGGCGACCTCGGGGTCCAGGTTGTTCTGGAGCATGCGCAGGGCGGCTTCCTGCTGCCATCCCAGGGTGCTGAGGGCGCTGCCGCGCGGCGCTCGTACGGGGCGGGGTCCTGACATGGCGGTGCCTCCTCGCGACGGTGAACATCTATTCACATCCTGAGGCGCTGAATAGTCGTAGTCAACAGGCGCGGTTCGCGGCACGCCCGGGAAAGCGTCTCCCGTCCCGTCGCACGCCCGTCCCGAGGCACCGACGAGCACGCCCGGCACACCCGCACCCGGCGTCGGTTTTCCGCCGAAACCCTGCGCGCCGGTCGCCCTGTTCACGGCACCGACTCGGCGCCGATCGACCTCGTGACGGCCTCGCGGCTCTGCTACGGCATGACCGACGCGCGTGCCGCCGCCCGGGACGGACAAGGTGCCGACGGGCCGGCCCTGGCGAGCCCGCTCGACGGCCGGGGCACCGAGGTGTACGTACGCGCCGGGATCCTGCCGCTGATCGGCATCGGGCCGTGCGCGGTGGACAAGGCGGTGATGACGGCCCGCGAGAAGTCGGGCACCGTGGAGGGCCGACGGAACGTCACCTCGCGTCCCGGCCAATGGAATCGAGCCGCTCCTTTACACCCCTCGGCGCATGTACCAAAGGAAAATGCCAGAACCTCCCCCTGCCCTGAGCACGTTGCGTAGCCTCAGGGTCACAGCCGTACGCCGCGTCGGGAGGGGAATCCGCGTGCCCGGAATCGACGAGTGCCTGCTCGAAGTCATGAGGCTGCCCGGCGCCCGGGGCGCCTCGGTGGTCGACTGGACGAGCGGCCTCGCGCTCGGCACCATCGGCGAGTCCCCCAACGGCGACCACGAGGCGACGGCGGCCGAGACGGCGGAGGTCGCCCGGATGACCGCCGAACAGCCCGCCTTCGCCCGCCTCGCTCCAGGAGGCGGAACCGAACGCTCCGGGGAAGCGCCGAGCACCCCCGTCGAGGACGTCATCGTCACCACCCAAGACGGTTACCACATGCTCCGCTTCGTCGAGACGGCTTTCGACAGCAGCGTCTTCCTCCATCTCTGGCTGAGCCGCTCCGAGGGCAACCTCGCGATGGCCCGGTTGCGTCTGGGCGAGCTGGCCGAGCGGCTGGTGCTGGCATGAGCGCGATAGCCGCCGACCGCGGCGCCCCGGAGACGGACCGGCTCCCGGTCCTCTCCCCGATGCTCCAGCGCCTCGCCGCCGAACGGGCCACCGGTGCCCTGATGCGCGACCGGGGCACGCTCTACCTCGCCGACGGCCAGGTGGTGCACGCCGAGAGCCCCGCCACCCCCGGCATCGACGTCCTCCTCACCACCGGCGGCACGCTGCGGCACGAGGGCTGGTGGGACGCGGTGGCGCAGGCCGGGGCCGGACAGCGGGTCGGCCGCTATCTAGTGGACAGCGGTCATGTGCCGGGCGGGGCACTGGAGTTGTGTCACCTGGGCGCGCTGTACGACGCCGCGTTCTTCGCCCTCGCCCCGACCGGGACACCCGCCCGCTTCCGTTACGGGGTGTCCCACTGGATCGGTCCGGTGCGCCCGGTCCCGGTGGCCGCCGTCCAGCGCGAGACGCTGCGCAGACGGGAGCTGCTGGACCGGATCTGGCCCGACGCCGCCTGCGACAGCGCCCCGGTCGTCCGGGCGCCGGCGCACCCGGGCGACAGCCCCGTACCCGCCCGCCAGCGCGCCGTCCTGGAGCTGGCCGACGGCGGGCGTACGGCCTCGGACATCGCCCAGGCACTGGGCCGTTCGGCATTCCACATCCTGGTCGACCTGCGGCGGCTCGCCGCGGCCGGCCTGGTGGAGCCGGTCCGCGCGCAGCCATTGCCCGCCGCCGCCTCGCCACACGGCCGGATCACGCTCCCAGAGGTGACGGCCGACCCCGATATCGCCCTGCTGCGCCGGCTCCGAGACGCATTGGAGGCCCTGTGATACGCGCGCTCAGACAGCGTGCCGGGAGGAGACAGCTGATGGTTCCCGAGGCCGAGACGCGCGGTGTCCTCGACGAGCTCCAGCGGTTACGGGCCCGGGTCCCCCTCCTCGCCGGGGCACTGGCCGCCTCCACCGACGGACTGGTCCTCGCCCACGACACCCCGGGCATCGAGGCCGAGGGCGTCGCCGCCCTCACCGCCGCCGCGCTCGGCGTCTCGATCCGGATGACGGAGGCCACCGGCCGCGGCGGCTTCCGGGAGCTCCTGGTCCGCGGCGAGAGCGGCTACATCGCCACCTACGCCGCCGGCTCCTCCGCCGTCCTGACCCTGCTGGCCGAGGACCGCATCAACGTCGGCCGGCTCCACCTGGAAGGCCGCCGCGCGGGCGCCCGGATCGGCGAACTCGTCGACACCGCCCTGGAACGCGCCGAGCGCACGCCCCCCATGCCCCGCACCGCCCCAGCGCGCGGCGCCCCCAACCGCACGCTCCCGCAGCGCCCCACGTAACCGCCTCCCCCACCCGTACGCCCCAGACCACCGGGACTCACGCCATCACGCGGAACCCCACGTCACTCACACAGAAACGGACCCGGTCGCCGCGACCGGCCACGGAAAGGAAACGAGCCTCCATGGCGAACACCGAAGCGTCACTGAAGGAAGCGATGAGCTCGATCGAGGGCACCACGGGTGTCGCCCTCGTCGACTACACGAGCGGAATGGCCCTGGGCACGCTCGGCGGCAGCAAGGACTTCAACCTGGAGGTCGCCGCCGCGGGCAACACCGACGTGATCCGCGCCAAGCTCCGCACCATGGAGCACCTGGGGCTCAAGGAGGAGATCGAGGACATCCTCATCACGCTGGGCACCCAGTACCACCTGATCCGGCTGCTCAAGACCCGGGGCAGCAACGGCCTCTTCCTCTACCTGGTGCTGGACGCGAGCCGGGCGAACCTGGCGATGGCCCGCCACCAGCTGAAGAAGATCGAGGCGGAGCTGGAGATCTGAGTCTCTGGAGGTCGGACCTCGAGCGGGGAGGTCCAGACGCGCGCAGGTCCACATGCGCAGAGGTCCGGCCTCACCGGCGGCGACGCCGCGCCCCTCCCGGCGCGGCGTCCCCCGCCGCCGGCCCCGTCGTGCGGTGCCCTCGCACCCGCTTCGCGACCGGGCTGCCGCGCCCGGCCCGATCGGTGCGCACCCAGTACAGGGCGTCGTCCCGCCGCTCCCGCTGCCCGATCCGCACCGCCTTGGCCCAGAGGCCGGCCCCCGCGCCCGCGAGCACCAGGCCGCCGGCGCCCGGCAGCGCGAACGAGGACACCACCGCCACCACGAACGCGCCCAGCAGCCACCACCGGTGCCCGCGCCGCCACACCCGTACGGTCACGGCCCGGTCCTGGAGGAAGTCACCGCGCCCCGCCCGGGTGGCCCCCCGCGCCAGCTCCGCGTACCGACCGCCGCGCGCCAGGACCACGACGGCGGCGGTCACGATGAAGAGCGCCGCCCCCGCCAGCAGTCCGATCCGGCGCCCGGTCAGCCCCGGTACGAACGCTCCCGCGGCGGCGGCCACCAGCCCGGCCCACCACAGCGGGGCCGCTCCGGCCCGCACGATCACGGCCACTCTCGCCAGCGACTGTCCTCCGCGCCCCACGTCCGTACCCCTCTCGCTCCATGCCCGCCGGTACCTGTGCCGGTCGTTCCGGTCGCGGAGATTAGCGGTCGCGGATGAGGGCCGCGTGAGAATCCGCGACATCGGCGGACTCCGCGTCGCGGGCCCTCACTCCACGAAGAGGCCCCGCGCCGCCGCCCGTACGTCGAACTCCTCCAGCCGAGCCTGGGCGTCGGGCAGTTCGTCGCACATCGCCTCCAGCAGCACCCGCCCCAGCAGCATCGGCGCGCAGACGGTGTCGAAGGAGAGACCGGAGCCGATGGCCGCCGGGAGGAGCAGGTCGCTGTGCTTGGCGACGGGCGCGAAGGCGGAGTCGGCGACGGTGACGACGGTGAGCCCCTGCTCCCCGGCGTACGCCAGCGCCTGCACGCACTCCCTGGGGTGGCGCGGCAGCGCGAAGCACATCAGGGCGGTGGCTCCTGCCCGGCGGGCGGAGTCGATCCGGTCCAGGAGCATGGAGCCGCCCTCGTCGAGGACGCGTACGTCGGGGTGCACCTTGGCGGCGAAGTAGCCGAACCCGCGCGCCTGCGAGGAGGCCGCGCGCAGCCCCAGCACGGGCAGCGGCCGGGACCCGGCCAGCAGGCGGCCCGCCCGCTCCACGGGCCCGGGGTCGGCGAGGAGGTCCGAGAGGTGCTGGAGGTTCTCGATCTCGGCGCGGACGGCCTGCTGGTACTCGTTGTACGTCTCCCCCGCCTCCTCCTGCTCCGCGTCGGCGGGCGCGACCTCGCGCAGGTGGCGGCGGAGCGCCGGGTAGCCGTCGAAGCCGAGGGCGACGGCGAAGCGGGTGACGGAGGGCTGGCTGACCCCGGCGAGCTCGGCCAGCTCGACGCTGGAGAGGAACGGCGCGTCGGCCGCCCGGCGGACCATGCAGTGCGCGATGCGCCGCTGGGTGGGCGTGAGCCGGTGCCCCTCGAAGAGCTGCTGCAACCGCGCGGCGGGGCTGCTCCCACTCATGCTGTCCCCTTGCTGGATCCTCGCTGGACCCGTCGCGCCACGACCGGCGTCGCGCCACGGTCGGCGCCGACGGATCCATTCAGCCAGGAAGGCTCCTGCATGTCCATATGCAGCGGGTGGACGGGCGGCCTCCCGGCCGGGATATACGGGGGTTAGCCCCCGTGCTCCGTCCCGCCGCCGCTCGTAACGTGAACGGGTATGGAAGCCCGTGACCACGAGATCGAGAAGGAGCTCGCCGCCACCCTGCAGGCGCGCGGCGAGCTGGGGCCGGAGTACGAGTCCGCGCTCATCGACTCGTTCCTGGAGAAGGTCGAGCAGCGCCTCGACGCCACCATGGACCGCCGGGTCCGGCGCCACCTCGCCGAGCAGCAGGTGACGGCCGCCCGGGACCCCCGCTCCGTACGGCCGCCGTCCGCGGCCGGGGCACCACCCGGCTTGGGGGAGCGGTTCGGGTTCGGGGTCGTCTCGCTCGTGCTGGCCGTCCCGCTCTCCGCGATCGGGGTCGTCAACGCCGGCATCGAGGGCCTGGTGGCGACCTGGCTGGGGATCGTCGGGGTGAACGCGGTCCACGCGGCGCGCAGCGGGGGCCTGTTCCGGCAGCGGGAGCGGCGCGCGGCCCCGGCCTCGGAGTGGCGGGAGTGACCGGGTGACGTCGCCGCGTAGGTGACGCAGCCTGGAACGACCGCGCGGCCGGGCCCGCGAAGGGCCCGGCCGCGCGAGGCATGTCGCGGGGGCCGCCGCACCCCCGGTGGCCCGGGGGGCGGGACGACGGCGGTCCCCGCGAAGGACGCGGTCCGGGTCAGGGCCGGATGCCCGCGTCCGGGCGACGGTGGAGGTCCGGGAGCCGCTCCGTAGTCCGGTGTCGCCGTTCTGGGTGCCGGCGGGTCTCCCTGCCGGCACCCACCAATGTGCCGCAGCCGTATTAAGCGGGTGCTGCGCGGACGTGACGCGCTCGTACCGTTTTCGCGAAGCCCCGGTCCGGCCGGTCAGACCTTCGCGGACCCGGCGTCCTTCGCGAGGAACGCCAGCACGTCCTGCCTGCTCACGACGCCCTTGGGCTTGCCCTCGACCAGGACGATCGCCGCATCCGCACCATCGGCACCACTGAGCGCGGCCATCAGGTCCTCGACCGGCTCACCCGAGCCCACCTGCGGCAGCGGGGCCGACATGTGCTTCTCCAGCGGGTCGCCGAGCGAGGCGCGCTGGGTGAACAGGGCGTCCAGCAGCTGCCGCTCCACGACGGAGCCGATGACTTCGGCGGCCATCACGTCGGGGTGTCCGGCGCCCGGCTTCACGATCGGCATCTGTGAGACGCCGTACTCGCGCAGGACGTCGATCGCCTGGCCGACCGTCTCGTCCGGGTGCATGTGGACGAGGGAGGGCAGCGGGCCCTCCTTGAAGTTCAGCACCGCGCTGACCTGCGGGGAGGAGCTGGTGTCCTCCAGGAAGCCGTAGTCGGCCATCCACTCGTCGTTGAAGATCTTGCTGAGGTAGCCGCGGCCGCTGTCGGGCAGCAGCACCACCACGACGTCGTCCGGGCCGAGCCGCTTGGCGACCTCCAGGGCCCCGACGACCGCCATGCCGCAGGAGCCGCCGACGAGCAGGCCCTCCTCCTTGGCGAGGCGGCGGGTCATCTGGAAGGTGTCCTTGTCGGAGACCGCGACGATCTCGTCGGTGACGCTCGCGTCGTAGGCGGAGGGCCAGAAGTCCTCGCCGACGCCCTCGACGAGGTACGGACGGCCGGAGCCGCCGGAGTAGACCGAGCCCTCCGGGTCGGTGCCGATGACCTGGACGGCGCTGTTGCTGATCTCCTTGAGGTAGCGCCCGGTGCCGGTGATCGTGCCGCCGGTGCCGACGCCCGCGACGAAGTGGGTGATCTTCCCTTCCGTCTGCTCCCACAGCTCGGGACCGGTGGTCTCGTAGTGCGAGCGCGGGTTGTTCGGGTTGGAGTACTGGTCCGGCTTCCAGGCCCCGGGCGTCTCGGTGACGAGGCGGTCGGAGACGTTGTAGTACGAGTCCGGGTGCTCCGGGTCAACCGCGCTGGGGCAGACGACGACCTCGGCCCCGTACGCGCGCAGCACGTTGATCTTGTCCGTGGACACCTTGTCCGGGCAGACGAAGATGCACTTGTAGCCCTTCTGCTGGGCGACGATCGCGAGGCCGACGCCCGTGTTGCCGCTGGTCGGCTCGACGATGGTGCCGCCGGGCTTGAGCTCACCGCTCTGCTCGGCCGCCTCGATCATGCGCAGGGCGATGCGGTCCTTCACCGACCCGCCGGGGTTGAAGTACTCGACCTTGGCCAGGACGGTCGCCTGGATGCCTGCCGTGACGTTGCGCAGCCTCACCAGCGGGGTGTTGCCGACAAGAGTGATCAGCGAATCGTGGAATTGCACCGTGTACTCCGGGATCTCCGAGATGGTCCGGCCCAGAGTATGCGTACGAGCCGGACGATGCGTACGTACGGGCTCCGCCCCGGGAGAGGGAGGCCGAAAAAGGCGGCCGGATACGGAGCGTACGGGCCCGGAGACGCGCGGTGCGATTGGGCGGCGCACCTCACGGGGCAGGTAGGTACATGTAGGGCGGTACGGCGAGAAGGAGGTGGACCGGACTGTGTCGAGAGCAAGGGTGGCACGGCGGATCGCGGCGGGCGCGGCTTACGGCGGTGGCAGCATCGGACTGATCGGTGCGGCGGCCGTCGGCGTGTTCCTGGCGGAGGTCCAGCTCGCGAAGAGGCAGGTGGGCGGTAACACGGCACCGGTTCCGCCGAGCGCGGACGGGCGGTACGGGGTGGCGTTCGCCGGCCCGAACGATCCGTTGCGGCTCGGGATGCTCGGGGACTCGACGGCCGCGGGCCAGGGGGTGCGGCGGGCGGGGCAGACCCCGGGGGCGCTGCTCGCCTCGGGGCTGGCGGCGGTGGCCGAGCGGCCGGTGGACCTGCGGAACGTGGCCCTGCCGGGAGCGAGGTCGGACGATCTGGAGCGGCAGGTCTCCCTGCTGCTGGCGGACCCGGCCCGCACCCCGGATGTCTGCGTGATCATGATCGGGGCGAACGACGTCACCCACCGGATGCCCGCCACCCAGTCGGTGCGCTGTCTGACGACGGCCGTGCGCAGACTGCGGACGGCGGGGGCGGAAGTGGTCGTGGGGACCTGCCCGGACCTGGGCACGATCGAGCCGGTCTACCAGCCGCTGCGGTGGCTGGCCCGACGGGTGAGCAGGCAGCTGGCGGCGGCTCAGACGATCGGCTCGGTGGAGCAGGGCGGGCGCACGGTGTCGCTGGGCGACCTGCTGGGCCCGGAGTTCGCGGCGAACCCGCGTGAGCTGTTCGGGCCGGACAACTACCACCCCTCCGCCGAGGGGTACGCGACGGCGGCGATGGCGGTGCTGCCGACGCTCTGCGCGGTGCTGGGCCTGTGGCCGGAGTCGGACCGGCTGGACGGCTCGCGCCGCGAGGACATCCTCCCGGTGGCCAAGGCGGCCTCCCAGGCGGCCCGCGAGGCCGGTACGGAGGTCACGGGGGCCCGCGCGCCGTGGGCTCTCCTCAAGCACCGCAGGAGGCGGCGTCTGCCCGCCTCCACGGAAACGGAACCGGCGGCGCCCCATCCGCACCCGGACACGGCGCACGGGCACAGATAGGACGTTCCGGACCAGCCGGGCCCGGCCCTGAACGGGCCGGAGGACCCGGCAGGCCAGGGGGCTGAGCAAGCGCTTAGAAAAGAGTCCCGCATCACACGGCCTGCCGGGTGACCCCGGCGATACGCCCGGGTAGCTTCCAAGGGAGTTCCCCCCGTCCACCCTGCTTTCCAGCCCTCATGGAGCCGCGTGATGCCCGAAGCCGTGATCGTCTCTGCCGCCCGTTCGCCGATCGGCCGCGCCTTCAAGGGGTCCCTCAAGGACCTGCGCGCGGACGACCTGACCGCCACGATCATCCAGACCGCGCTGGCCAAGGTTCCCGAGCTGGACCCGAAGGACATCGACGACCTGATGCTGGGCTGCGGCCTGCCCGGGGGCGAGCAGGGCAACAACCTGGGCCGCATCATCGCTGTTCAGATGGGGATGGACCACCTTCCCGGCTGTACGGTCACCCGCTACTGCTCCTCCTCGCTGCAGACCAGCCGGATGGCGCTGCACGCGATCAAGGCGGGCGAGGGTGACGTCTTCATCTCCGCGGGCGTCGAGATGGTGTCCCGCTTCACCAAGGGCAACTCCGACAGCCTCCCGGACACGCACAACCCGCTCTTCGCCGAGGCCGAGGCCCGCACCGCCGCACGCGCCGAGGAGTCCGGCGCCGACTGGCACGACCCGCGCGAGGACGGCATCGTCCCGGACGCGTACATCTCGATGGGGCAGACGGCGGAGAACCTGGCCCGGTCCAAGGGCGTCACCCGTCAGGACATGGACGAGTTCGGCGTACGGTCGCAGAACCTCGCCGAGGAAGCCCTGAAGAACGGCTTCTGGGAGCGGGAGATCACCCCGGTCACCACCCCCGACGGCACGGTCGTCTCCAAGGACGACGGCCCGCGCGCCGGCGTCACGCTGGAGGGCGTGCAGGGCCTCAAGCCGGTCTTCCGCCCCGACGGCCTGGTCACCGCGGGCAACTGCTGCCCGCTCAACGACGGCGCAGCCGCCCTGGTGATCATGTCCGACACCAAGGCGCGCGAGCTGGGCCTGACCCCCCTGGCCCGGATCGTCTCCACCGGCGTCTCCGGCCTCTCCCCCGAGATCATGGGCTACGGCCCGGTCGAGGCCAGCAAGCAGGCGCTGAAGCGGGCCGGCCTCACCATCGGCGACATCGACCTCGCCGAGCTGAACGAGGCGTTCGCCGCCCAGGTCATCCCCTCCTACCGGGACCTCGGCCTGCCGCTGGAGAAGGTCAACGTCAACGGCGGCGCGATCGCGGTCGGCCACCCCTTCGGCATGACGGGCGCCCGCATCACCGGCACGCTGATCAACAGCCTCCAGTTCCACGACAAGCAGTGGGGCCTGGAGACGATGTGCGTGGGCGGCGGCCAGGGCATGGCGATGGTGATCGAGCGCCTGAGCTAGGACCTTGAGCTGAGCCTCCACGGCCTGGGCTTGCTCACGCGCCGCATGGCCTCCCTCACCGCGGGGTGCCCGAATCCCACCGAGCCCCGACCGTGACCGAATCTCCCCCAGGATGTGATCTGCGTCCCGGGGGAGAGTCGTTTTCCCAGGTCACAGCAGATATGGGGGTAAACCCAGGACCGAAAGACCTGTCCATTTCGTGACGTAATGCACTGACAGCCGGTACGGGTACAGGCCAAGCTGATGTAGGAAGTCGGGGGTATCGATTGAAACCGGGAGTTGTCAGTGAGCGCCATGTCATTTGCCCTGTTGCTGACCACCGCCGCTGCCACGGCCGTCGGCGCCGCCGCGCTGCATGCCGCTCACGGGCTGCGCAAGCAGGTCGCGGGCCTGCGCACGGAGCTGGCCGAGGGCCGGGCCCCCGGTGCGTCGGTGCCACCGCAGAGCCGTAGTGCCGCCACTCCCCCCGAGGAGATACGCGCGGCCGTGGCCGAGGCGCTGGCCGAGGAGCGCGAGCGCGAGCTGGCCGAGGCGCGTGCCTTCTGGGCAGCCCAGGAGGCCCGCGACGCGGCGGACGCCCCGTCCCTGCTGGGCGGGATGCCCGTGCTCGGTGAGGACGCCCCGTTCTACCTTCCGCGCCAGGCCGACTTCGCGGGCCTGGAGTCGCTGGACCTCGAATCGGCCGAGGCGATGGAGGAGCTGGCGGAGCTGAGCGAGCGGACGCTGGCGGAGCACGAGGCCGGTGAGTTCGCCGGTGAGTTCATGGACCTTCCGGAGATCGCGGACCACCCCGAGGACTCCCCCGAGCTGGCCGCGGCTCGCCGCCGCCACCCCTCGCACCCGGACTTCGTCCCCGTACAGACGCCGGTGGTCACCGACCACGAGCGCACCGTGAGCCGCCTGGAGGAGCTGGCCGACCTGGCCACCGAGCTCACCGATGTGCGGCCGGGACCGCTGGGCACGCTCGATGTGTACGTCTTCGCCGACGGCACCACGCTCTGCATGACCCCCGGCCACCGCGAGACGGCCGAGCGGCTCGCGGACGCGCTGCGGGCGGGCCGGCAGCCGGTGCTGCTGGGCGGTTCGGGTGTCTCCGGCGCCTACGCGCTGACCTTCTCCTGCGGCGAGGACAACGTCTACATCCTGGCGGACCGCGTCATCGCCTCGTTCTGACCTGCGCCTCGTTCCGAGCTGCGCCTCGTTCCGACCGGACCGTCACGGTCTCCCGGGCGCGGGCCCGGCTACGCGAACGCCCGCGCCGCCGCTTCCTCCACGTACCGCACGGCCTCGTCCAGCTCCCCGGGCGGGGCCGTCATCAGTGCCACGGCCAGATCCCGCCCGGCGACGGCGAGTTGGTCGCCCACGGCGAACATCCCCGCGTCCGGCAGCACCCGCGGCTCCGTTCCGGGGCTCTCGAAGCGCTGGGAGCGTACGGCGAGTTCGCGGGCGGCGGCCAGCGCCTCGGCGGCCGCACCGCGCTGGAGGCGGCTCTGCGGGGCGGAGCGCAGCCGGTCGGCGAAACGGTCCACGGCCAGGATCAGAGGCGTCGTATCGAGCACGCGCACGACCCTACGCGCCCCTTCCGCATGGTTGCCAACGGCCGGACGCTCGGGCACGGTGCCGGGACGGAACAGCAACGCGCACCGCGTCGGAGTCGCAGGCCGCTCCGCCCGTGACACCCCGCACACGGAAGGGCCCGCAGGCATCGCGCCTGCGGGCCCTTCCGTGGTGCTTCCCAGCTCACCTCACCGGTGCGTCACCGGTCAGTCGTCGCCGCTGAGGATGGCGACCAGGCGCAGCATCTCGATGTAGATCCACACCAGGGTCACGGTGAGGCCGAAGGCGGCCAGCCACGCCTCCTCGCGCGGAGCGCCGTACGCGATGCCGTCCTCGACCTGCTTGAAGTTGAGGGCGAGAATGCACGCGCCGATCACGATGGCCACGATGCCGAAGACGACACCGAGGGCGCCGCTGCGGAAGCCGAGGCCGTCGCCGCCGCCGAACACTGCGAACAGCAGGTTGACCATCATCAGCAGCATGAAGCCGATGGCGGCGGCCATCACGAAGCCGTAGAAACGGCGCGTGACCCGGATCAGACCGGTGCGGTAGGCGATCAGCACACCGGCGAAGACCGCCATCGTGCCGAGCACCGCCTGCATCGCGGCGCCGGGGGCGACGTAGACACTGACGATGTTGCTGACGATGCCGAGGAAGACACCCTCGAACGCCGCGTACGTCAAGATCAGCGGCGGCGAGGGCCGGCGCTTGAACGAGTTCACCAGCGACAGCACGAAGCCGATGATCGCGGCACCGATGGCAACGCCGATGGCGGTGCTGACGTTCGCCTGGTCGACCGGCATGACCCACCAGGCGATGGCGGCGGCCACGACGACCAGACCGAGCGTCATCGCCGTACGCGTCACCACGTCGTCGATGGTCATCGCGTCGGTGCGCGCCGGCGCCGGAGCACCGGGCTGGGTGCCCTGCTGGGCGTAGGGGTTGGTGGCGTACGGGTTTGCGGCGGTGCCCTGCGCGAACGGGTTGGCCCCCGTCGCGGCGGCCCCGGCCTGCGGCGCCGCGTTGAAGCCCGCGTGGCCGTTGTCGCGGCTGAACCCCCGTCGCGAGAAGACCGGGTTGCTGCTCCTCATCTCACTCCTCCATGGCCACACTGCGCGGCCTTGCGACAAGAGTAATGGGTAGGCAAAAGAAGCACCCGATGCCGGAGGAGGATCTTTGTCACCGTCGTCCGCAGGTGACGGCGAGGCCTGTGCGGGCAGGATCCGGAGATCTGTCCGCTCAGGGGCTACGGGGAGGACCGTCCGGGTCACGCTCCGTACTGTGCGTGGTGCCCGGAGCCGGACTCGAACCGGCACGCCCCCGAGGGGCAGCGAGGTTTAAGCTCGCCGTGTCTACGTTCCACCATCCGGGCGTGCCGCGCGGCTCCGCGTTGGCAACTGACCCTATCCGGGGGCGTCCCCCGATCAGCGGAACAGTGGCGCGATGTTGTCCTATTTTATTGACCGCTTGAGGGACCGTCAGCACTTTCGCGCGGCCTCACCACGCGCCCGCACCGGATCCCGGCCGACAGGACCCCCTGCGGGATTGACGGAAAGTCGCCGCACTCGTACGGCCCAATGCGCCAGGTGCGCGCCATGCCTCGCCAGGGGGTGCGCCACCCTCGGGATCCGGGGCGTCGGGAGCGGCCCCCGTTCTGGGTGCGGGGACGTCATCGCCGCCGGAGGGCAGCGGTCACCCTGAGTCACAGGGCCGCCCCTCGGAGGAAGCGTCGGGGTCGGTGTCATACCCGAGGAGGACGGCTTCACCCTTGTGATGCGACTCAAGAGGGCCACGGGAACGGGCATCGGGAGTGACGACTCGGGGCGATCGGGACGTGACGATGGAGTAGTCCCCAAGGCACCGCCGTCAGCGCGGGCCGCGTCACCCCCGTATGCATCCGCATCACCCGAACCAGGAGCGTCCCTGTGACCACCACTCCCACCGTTCACCGCGCCACCGCGGTGGCTGCCCGCGCCACGGAGCTGTCGAAGGTCTACGGCGAGGGGGAGACACAGGTCGTCGCCCTGGACCGGGTGACCGTGGACTTCCCGCAGGGAGAGTTCACGGCGATCATGGGCCCCTCGGGCTCCGGCAAGTCGACGCTGATGCACTGCGTGGCCGGTCTCGACAGCTTCAGCAGCGGTTCGGTGCGCATCGGCGACACCGAGCTGTCCACGCTGAAGGACAAGCAGCTCACGCAGTTGCGCCGGGACAAGATCGGCTTCATCTTCCAGGCCTTCAACCTGCTGCCGACACTCACCGCGCTGGAGAACATCACCCTGCCGATGGACATCGCGGGCCGGAAGCCCGACGCCGCGTGGCTCCAGAAGGTCATCGACATGGTGGGGCTCTCGGACCGGCTGAAGCACCGGCCCACCGAGCTCTCCGGCGGCCAGCAGCAGCGTGTCGCCGTGGCCCGTGCCCTGGCCTCGCAGCCCGCGATCATCTTCGGTGACGAGCCGACCGGAAACCTGGACTCCCGCTCCGGCGCCGAGGTCCTGGGCTTCCTGCGCAACTCGGTGCGCGAGCTGGGCCAGACCGTGGTGATGGTGACCCACGACCCGGTGGCCGCCTCCTACGCGGACCGGGTGATCTTCCTCGCGGACGGCGCGGTCGTCGACCAGATGATGCACCCGACCGCCGACGGGGTCCTCGACCGGATGAAGGCGTTCGACGCGAAGGGCCGCACGAGCTGACGCCGGTGGCGGGTCAGAACGGCCGCCGCACCAGCTGACGCGAGCGGCCCGCAGCGCCCAGGCCCCGCTATCCGCGTCCCCGTCCCCCTTCCGGAACCCATCCCAGGACACTCAGACATGTTCCGTACCGCCCTGCGCAATGTGCTCGCGCACAAGGCCAGGCTGCTGATGACCGTGCTCGCCGTCATGCTCGGCGTAGCGTTCGTCTCCGGCACCCTCGTCTTCACCGACACCCTCGGCAACGCCTTCCGCAACCAGTCCGCCAAGAGCTACGACGACGTCGCCGTCGCCGTGGAGACCTACGCCGGCGGGCGCGACGACAAGACCCCCGGCCTCGACGCCGCCACCCTGGACAAGATCCGCGACGTGGACGGCGTGGCCTCCGTGACCGGCCGGGTCAACGGCTTCGCCGGTGTCGCCGACCCGGACGGCAAGCTGATCGGCAACGGCTGGTCCAACACCGGTGCCAACTTCGCCCCCGGCAAGGACGGCAAGGACGGCGCGTACGACTTCACCCAGGGCAGCGGCCCGGTGAAGAACGGCCAGATAGCCCTCGACAAGGACACCGCGGCCAAGGGCAAGTACCGCGTCGGCGACCCGGTGCGGGTCGCCACCAACGGCCCGGTGAAGGAGTACACCCTCTCCGGTGTCTTCACCACCGAGGACGGCGCGGTCAACGCGGGCGGCAGCCTGGTGCTGTTCGACACCGCGACCGCCCAGAAGCTCTATCTGAAGCCCGGCGTCTTCCAGAACGCCACCGTGAGCGCCGCCGCCGGCGCCTCCGACCGGAAGCTGCTGGACGCCATCACGCCGCTGCTGCCGGAGGAGGCCACCGCGCAGACCGGCAAGGCGCTCGCGGACGAGCAGGCACGGCAGATCGAGTCGGGCCTCAGCAGCCTCAACGCCATGCTGCTGGCCTTCGCGGGCATCGCCCTCTTCGTCGGCGTCTTCCTCATCGCCAACACCTTCACCATGCTGGTCGCCCAGCGCACCCGTGAGCTGGCCCTGATGCGGGCCATCGGCGCCTCCCGCCGCCAGATCAAGCGCTCGGTGCTGGTCGAGGCCGGCGTCGTAGGAACGCTCGCCTCCGTCATCGGCTTCGCCCTCGGTCTGGGCCTCGCCACCGGGCTGCGCTCCGCGATGGGCCTCCTCGGCGGCAAGATCCCGGCCGGACCGCTGGTCGTCTCGCCCACCGCGGTCGGCTCCGCCTTCGCCGTCGGCATCCTGATCACCGTCCTGGCCGCCTGGCTGCCCGCCCGCCGGGCCGCGAAGATCGCCCCGGTCGCGGCGATGAGCAGCGTGCACGCCACCGCCTCCGTCAAGTCCCTGGTCGTACGGAACTCGATCGGCGGCGTCATCGCCCTCCTGGGCGCGGTGGGGATCGTCGGCGGTGCGGCGACCGGCGGGGAGAGCGGCCGGTACATGGTCGCGGCCGGTGCCTTCCTCGCCCTGATCGGCGTCATCATCCTGATCCCGCTGCTCTCCCGCCCGGTCATCGCCCTCGTGCGGCCGTCGATCACCAAGCTGTTCGGCGTCTCCGGGAAGCTGGCCTCGCAGAACGCGGTCCGCAACCCCCGGCGTACCGGAGCCACCGCCTCCGCTCTGGCGATCGGGCTGACCCTGGTCACCGGCATCTCGGTGCTCGGCGTCACCCTCGGCCAGGCCATCGACAAGATGACCACGGACAACATCAAGGCCGACTACATGGTCTCGATGGCCAGTGGCGACTCCCTCGACGAGTCGGCGCTCACCGCCCTGTCGAAGGCGGACGGCGTCTCCGCGCTCTCCCCTCAGCAGTCGACGTACTTCGAGATCGACGGGGAGTACCAGTCCGCCTCCGGCGTCACCCCGGGCGATGTGGAGAAGGTCTTCTCGCTGGACACCGTCTCCGGCTCGCTCGCCTCGCTGAAGGAGGGCCAGGTCGCCGTCGGCTCCAAGGCGGCCGAGTCGAACGGCTGGAAGACCGGCGACACCCTCCCGGTGACGTTCGACGACGAGAAGAAGGGCAAGCTGACGATCGGGGCGGTCTACAAGGAGAACGAGTTCCTGCAGACTTTTGTGATCCCGAAGGAGCTCGCCGACCGGCACAGCGCCGCCTCGCGCCCCGAGATCCGCGAGATCTGGATCAAGACGGACGGCGGCGCGAGCAAGGCCAACGAGCAGTCCATCGTGGACGCGCTCGGCGACAACCCGGCGATGAGCGTCATGGACCGGCAGGACATCCGTGACATGTTCGGCGGCTTCGTGAACACCGCGCTGAACATCATGTACGGGCTGCTCGCCATGGCCCTGCTGATCGCGGTCCTCGGGGTCGTCAACACCCTCGCGATGTCGGTCTTCGAGCGCCAGCAGGAGATCGGCATGCTGCGGGCGATCGGGCTCGACCGGGGCAAGGTCAAGCGCATGATCCGCCTGGAGGCCGTCGTCATCTCGGTCTTCGGCGCGGTGATCGGGGTCGGCCTCGGCGTCTTCCTCGGCTGGGCGATCGGCCAGACCCTGGCCGCCGACATCCCCGGCTACGCCCTGGTCATCCCGTGGGACCGCCTCGCGCTCTTCCTGGTCCTGGCCGGTCTGGTGGGCGTCCTCGCCTCGCTGTGGCCCGCCCGCAGCGCCGCGAAGCTCAACATGCTGACGGCGATCAAGACCGAGTAGCCGGAGCTCCCGGGGACCGGGACGGGACAGGGACGACGAGGGGCCGGTGCACCGCTGGAAGGCGGAGCACCGGCCCCTCGCCCGTACCGGAGGCGTACGCATGCGGTCAGCTCAGGGACGTACGGTCAGCCGTCCGCCTCCTCCGTCCAGGCACGGGTGCGCAGCGGCAGCCGGGAGCCGCCGCCCTCCAGCGGGCGCACCGCGAGGATCTGGTTGACGCCGATCTTGTTGTGCTCGAAGGAGAGCGCGGATGCGGCCATGTAGAGCCGCCAGACCCTGGCCCGGCCCGGGGACGTGGCGCGTACCGCCTGCTCCCAGTGGCGCTCCAGGTTGGCCACCCAGCGGCGCAGGGTCAGCGCGTAGTGCTCGCGGATGGCCTCCACGTCCCGGGCCTCGAACCCGGCCTCCTCCAGGGTGGTCAGGGTGCGGCCGAGGGGGGCGAGTTCGCCGTCGGGGAAGACGTAGGAGTCGATGAACGCGTCGATGCGGTAAGCGTCCTCGTCCCTCTCGGGGCGACGGGCGATCTGGTGGTTCAGCAGGCGTCCGCCGGGCTTGAGGAGCGCGTAGAGGTCCTCGGCGTACTCGCGGTAGCGTACCGAGCCGACGTGCTCGGCCATCCCGATCGAGGAGATCGCGTCGTACGGTCCGGGTGGGGTACCCCCTGTTCGAGCGGAGCCGAGAGCTCGGGGAAGGACGTCCCGGTAGTCCTGGACGCGGATCTCGATCCGGTCGGCCAGCCCCTCCTCGGCGATGCGCTTGCGGGCGTGGGTGGCCTGTTCCTGGGAGAGGGTGATGCCGGTGACGTGCGCCCCGTACGCCCGGGCCGCGTGGATGGCCATGGAACCCCAGCCGCAGCCGACGTCCAGGAGGCGGTCGCCCTCCTTCAGGGCGAGCTTGCGGCAGACCAGGTCGAGCTTGTCGCGCTGGGCGTCCTCCAGGGTCCCGCCGTCCTGCCAGTAGGCACAGGAGTAGACCATGGACGGGCCTAGGACCAGGGCGTAGAAGTCGTTGCCCACGTCGTAGTGGTGGCTGATGGCCTCCCTGTCGCGCCGCTTGGTGTGCAGCGGGCCGGTGCGGCGGCGGACCTCCTCGGCGGGCGGGGCGGGCGGCGGCCAGGGGCCGGCCAGCCGGAGGAGGCCGGCCGCGAAGGCGCGGACGGCGGGGTCGCGGACCGGGTGGACGGCGTCCTTGGCGTCGGCGCCCCGGTCCCACAGGAGCCCGGCGATCCGGTCGAGCGCCTCGTACAGATCGCCCTCGACATCGATCTCCCCGGCCACCCAGGCGCGGGCCAGACCCAGTTCGCCGGGCTTCCACAGGAGTCTGCGCAGGGCGCGGCGGTGGCGGATCACGAGGACGGGGGCGCCGGGCGGACCCGCTTCGCTGCCGTCCCAGGCGGACGCGGACCGGTAGGGGTTCCGAGAGCAGCTCTTCGGCAAGAGCGGTCAGCCGCGATGCGACGCGTGCCATGGCGCACACCTCCGTGGTGGTGTTCCCGACGAACACAACAAGCCCGATGCGTACGTACGTGCCCAGAGTCCCGCCGTGGCAGGGACCGGTGCCACGACGAGGTACTTCTGTGTCAACTCTCCCTCCACGCTCCGTCATCCCGCTACCGGGCAACGAAAGGGCAAAACGCGCGCCCGCCCGCGGTGGACACGGCCACGGATACGCCGAAGGGGCCGTCCGCACCACGGATGGCGGACGGCCCCTTCGGGCGTCGTACGGTGCGCTCCTCGCGGAGCGCTTCACCGGGAGGTCAGGAGGCCTTGGCCTTCTCGCCCTCGGACTTGGCGGCCACGGCCGGAGCCGGGGCCGGCTTGGCGGCCTCGTAGAACTCCTCGCGCGGCGTCTCCATGGCGCCGAGCGAGACGACCTCGCGCTTCAGGAAGACCGCGAGCGTCCAGTCGGCGAAGATCCGGATCTTACGGTTCCAGGTCGGCATCGCCATGCCGTGGTAGCCGCGGTGCATGTACCAGGCGAGACGGCCCTTGAGCTTGATCTTCACCTTGCCCATGACGATCATCGCGACGCCCTTGTGCAGGCCGAGACCGGCGACCGCACCCTTGTTGGCGTGGCTGTACTCCTTCTGCGGAAAGCCCCGCATGCCGGAGATCACGTTGTCGCCGAGGACCTTCGCCTGACGCAGCGCGTGCTGGGCGTTGGGCGGGCACCAGGCGTTCGGGTTGCCGGCGCGGCGGCCGATCATGTCCGGCACCTGGGCGTTGTCGCCCGCGGCCCAGATGTAGTCGGTGCCCTGCACCTGGAGCTTCTCGGAGGTGTCCACGTGACCGCGGGGGCCGAGCGGCAGACCGAAGCGGGCGAGCGCCGGGTTCGGCTTCACACCGGCGGTCCACACGATGGTGCTGGAGTCGACCTCCAGGCCGTTCTTGAGCATCACGTGGCCGTCGACGCAGGAGTCCATGGAGGTGGAGAGGTAGACCTCCACGCCGCGGCTCTCCAGGTGCTCCTTGCCGTAGGCGCCCAGCTTCGGGCCGACCTCGGGAAGGATCTTGTCGGCGGCGTCGACCAGGATGAAGCGCATGTCCTCGCGCTTCACGTTGGTGTAGTACTTCGCCGCGTCGCGGGCCATGTCCTCGACCTCGCCGATGGTCTCCGCGCCGGCGAAGCCGCCGCCCACGAAGACGAACGTGAGCGCCTTGCGGCGGACGTCCTCATCGGTAGTGGAATCAGCCTTGTCCAGCTGCTCCAGGACGTGGTTGCGCAGGCCGATGGCCTCCTCGATGCCCTTCATGCCGATGCCCTGCTCGGCGAGGCCGGGGATCGGGAAGGTACGGGAGACCGCGCCCATCGCGATGACCAGGTAGTCGAAGGGCAGCTCGTAGGCCTCGCCGACGAGCGGCGCGACCGTGGCGACCTTGCGGTCCTGGTCGATGGTCGTGACACGACCGGTGAGAACCTCAGCCTTGGGCAGCACGCGTCGCAGCGGGACGACGACATGCCGAGGCGAGATGCTGCCTGCGGCAGCTTCGGGGAGGAAGGGCTGGTACGTCATGTACGACCGCGGGTCGACGACCGTGACGGTCGCCTCTCCGTATCGCATCTTCTTCAGAATGCGACGAGCTGCGTACAGGCCTACGTACCCACCGCCTACAACGAGGATCCTGGGACGCTCCGTGGTGCTCATGCCATCGAGTATCCACCTCGTCCCGGAGGGGTGCTCGTGAGCCCCTTCACAAGGATTCACCCACCCTCTGCTACACTTCGCCGCCCACGTGACCCAGGTCATGACCCCGCACGGGAACCGCAACACCCCGGGAAACGTTCCCGACCGCCTGTGAGCTGGCCCTTGGCCCTCCAGGAGTGCCGCATCGGCACCACTCTCCACGCCAGCGCAGCACCCCCGGAACGCGCCCGTACGCCTTTCACGAGGCCCCTCGAATGGCCCGGGCGGCCCTTGCGGACCCGAACTTCACCCAACAGGGCCGAAATCCTTGTGAAGAAGTTCACGAACTTCGTGGCGGCGCGTCCCTGGAAGGGCCCCCGAGCGGATGACCAGGGCCGTGACAGGGCTCAGAAGTGCACCTGACGCTGCGGCTGAGCGGGCAGGAGGCGGGGCACGGCCCGGACGTAGAGCACCATGCCGACGACCTCGACGAGGGTCTGTGCGACCACGACTACGGCGGCGATCGCGTACCGGTCGGGGAGGGACAACGCCAGGGGAAGCACCACCAGGGAGTTACGGGTCGCCCCACTGAAGACCACCGCCCGCCCGCCGGGCACGTCCAGCCGGAAGAGCAGGGCCACCGCCTTCCCTGCGAAGGCCAGCACCACCAGGAACGCCGCGTAGAAGGGGACGACCGCAGCGACGTCGGTGAGGTTCCCGCCCACCTTCGGCACCTGGGAGGCGACGACGACCAGCAGGGTCGCGGCCATCAGCGGGATCATCGCCGTGGTCGCCGCGTCCGACACCTTCCGCCCGCTCTCCCGCCGCCCCGCCCAGGCCTGCAGCCCCCAGGCCAGCGCGAGCGGGATGACGATCAGGAAGGCGAACGCCTCCAGGAACGGCCCAACCTCCACGATGCCGGCGAGCCCGGCGCCGAGGAACACGTACAGGAACCCCGGCAGCAGCACCATCTGCGCGACCAGCAGGACCGGCGTCACGGCGAGCAGCCGGCGGGCCGAGCCCCCGGCGAGACCGCTGAAGACGATCACGTAGTCGACGCACGGGCAGAGCAGCACGAGCAGCACGCCCAGGCGCACCGCCCGGTCGGCGGGCAGGAACGTGAACAGCGCGGCGACGACGAGCGGCACCACGACGAAGTTCACCACCAGCGCGGCGGAGAGGAAGCGCCCGTCGCGCAGCGAGCGCAGCAGCTCGGCCGCCGGGACCTGAAGGAAGGTCACGAACAGCAGCGCGCCCAGGACGGGGTTGATCAGGTGCTCGAGCCCCGGCCCGGCGGAGGGGGCAGCGAGACCGAGGAGGGCGCCCAGGGCCATCGCGACGAGATGGATGGCGACCTGGCGGTGTTCCATCTTCTCGACGGCCCCGCTCGGTGCGTCGGTCATGTCGTGCGACCCCATGGGCTGTTACGCGGCGCTCCAGGCGATCCCGTCCAGGATGTCGTCCGAAGCGCTACTGAGGTTCCTCTGCCGCATTCCAGGCGATCCCGTCCAGGATGTCGTGCTCGCTGACGACGACCTCGTGCGCGCCCGTCCGCTCCATCACGGCGAGCAGGACGAGGGCGCCCGCCGCGATCACGTCGACCCGGCCCGGGTGCATCACGGGGATCGCGGCGCGCTCCTCGTGGGTCGACTGGAGGAGGTGCTCCGTGATCGCGCGGACCTGGCCGCGGGAGACCCGGGAGTGGTGGATGGCCTCGGAGTCGTACTCCTCCAGCTCCAGCGCGATCCCGGCGATCGTGGTGACCGTGCCCGCCAGGCCGACGAGCGTGGCCGCCTCGGTGAGCTGCACGGTTCCCGCGGCCACGTCGAGGGCGGCGTCGATGTCCGCGCGGATCGCGGCGACCCGCTCGTGGGTGGGCGGGTCCACCACGGCCCCGTCCGCGACCAGGTGACGCTCGGTCATGCGCACGCAGCCGATGTCCACGGAACGGGCCGCGTCCACCTCGTCCGAGCCGAGCACGAACTCGGTGGAACCGCCGCCGATGTCGACGACCAGATACGGCTTCGCCAGGTGGTCGCCGCCGGCCAGCTCCCTGGTGGCCCCGTCGAAGGAGAGCTGCGCCTCCTGGTCGCCGGTGATCACCTCGGGCTCCACGCCCAGGATGTCCCGGACGCCGGAGACGAACTCCTCGCTGTTCTCGGCGTCGCGGGAGGCGGAGGTGGCCACGAAGCGGACGCGTTCTGCGCGCAGCTCCTCGATCACCGTGGCGTACTCGCGGCAGGCCGCGAAGGTGCGCTCCAGCGCCTCGGGGGCGAGCCGGCCGGTCCTGTCGACGCCCTGGCCGAGGCGGACGATCGTCATCCGCCGGTCCAGCTGGGTGAAGGAGCCGGTGGCGGGGTCCGCGTCGGCGACGAGGAGCCGGATGGAGTTCGTACCGCAGTCGACGGCGGCGACCCTGGTCATGCGCCCTGCCCTTCCGTGGAGCCGTCGAGGGGGCGTGCGGTGAAGTGGCCGCCCTCGCTCGCCTCGGTGCACGGCGTGACGCACGCGCCCTTGGCCCACCACTCCGGCAGCATCGCGATGGCCTCGTCGCCCAGCGGGTTCACCCCGGGCCCGGCGGCCAGCGAGTGGCCGACCAGGACGTGCAGGCACTTCACCCGGTCCGGCATGCCGCCGGCGCTCGGGAAGCCCTCCAGGACCTCGATGGCGTCGCGGCGGGTGATGTAGTCCTCGTGCGCGGCCCGGTAGGCGGCGGCCAGCTCCGGGTCGGTCTCCAGACGGGCCGTCATCTCCTTCATGACCCCGTTCGCCTCCAGCGTGCCGATCGCCGAGGCCGCCCGGGGGCAGGTCAGGTAGTACGTCGTCGGGAACGGCGTGCCGTCCTCCAGACGGGGCTGGGTCTCCACCACGTCCGGGTTGCCGCACGGGCAGCGGTGCGCGATGGCGCGCAGGCCGCGCGGCGGACGGCCGAGCTGCTGCTCGAACGCGGCGATGTCCGCGTCGGTGGGCTTGGTGGACTCGGTCTGCGGAGGGGGCGTTTCCATGCCTGCCTTGGTTCTGCTCGAAAGCTCGTCGGAGGGAAGGGAAAGGTCGTCGGAGAGAAGGGGCGTCAGTCGCGGTCGGCGCTGTCCACGCCGTCCCAGACGTTCGAGTGCCAGGGGCGGTGGTTCGCGCCCGGCTCCCCGCGGCGGTCCTCGCCCGCGTCGGGGTCGGCCACGGTGTAGCCGGTCTCCCCGGGAAGTACGTAATGAAGGTGCTGGCGGGCCAGGCGCATGATGTAGGCGTCGTCCTGGAGCCGCGCCTTCTCGTCCCGCAGCTCCTCGGTGCGCTGCGCCGCCTGGCGCGAGAGCCGCTCCTGCTCGGCGATCTCGTCGCGCTGGGAGACGTACTGACGCATCGGGTAGGCGAGCGCGACCACCAGGGAGCAGACCACCAGCGCCAGGAACGCGGCCCGGCCGGTGAGCCGGGAGCGGCGGGCCTGGCGGCGGTTCTGGGAGCGGTACACGCGGGCCGCGGTCTGCTCGCCGAGCAGTCGCAGCCTGGTCGCGGTGGAGAACCGGTCGCGGTCCTTCCCGGCCATGTCTCCCGCCTCCCCGTTACGCACGTCCGTCCCCGCACACGGTACGGGACCGGGTGCGGGGACGGGCGGAGGCTACCGTCTCGGGGCTGCGGGTCAGCCCTGAGAAGGGATCAGCCCTTGAAGCGCGGGAAGGCGGAACGGCCCGCGTACACCGCGGCGTCGTCGAGGATCTCCTCGATGCGCAGCAGCTGGTTGTACTTGGCGACGCGGTCCGAGCGGGCCGGGGCGCCGGTCTTGATCTGGCCGCAGTTCACGGCGACGGCGAGGTCGGCGATGGTGACGTCCTCGGTCTCACCGGAGCGGTGCGACATCATGCACTTGAAGCCGTTGCGCTGGGCCAGCTCGACGGCGTCGAGGGTCTCGGTCAGCGAACCGATCTGGTTGACCTTGACGAGCAGGGCGTTGGCGGAGCCCTCCTCGATGCCGCGGGCCAGGCGCTCCGGGTTGGTGACGAAGAGGTCGTCGCCGACGATCTGGACCTTGGCGCCCAGGCGGTCGGTGATGACCTTCCAGCCGGCCCAGTCGTCCTCGTACAGCGGGTCCTCGATGGAGACCAGCGGGTACGCGGAGACGAGCTCCTCGTAGTACTCGGTCATCTCGGCGGCCGAGCGGGACTTGCCCTCGAACTCGTAGACGCCGTCCTTGTAGAACTCGGACGCGGCGACGTCGAGCGCGAGCCCGATGTCGCGGCCCGGGACGTAACCGGCCTCCTTGATGGCCTCGACGATGAGGTCCAGGGCGGCGCGGTTGGACTCCAGGTTCGGGGCGAAGCCGCCCTCGTCGCCGAGTCCGGTGGACAGGCCCTTGGTCTTGAGGACCTTCTTCAGCGTGTGGTAGACCTCCGCGCCCCAGCGCAGGGCCTCGGAGAAGGACTCCGCGCCGATCGGGGCGATCATGAACTCCTGGATGTCCACGTTGGAGTCGGCGTGCGAGCCGCCGTTCAGGATGTTCATCATCGGAACGGGCAGCAGGTGCGCGTTCGGGCCGCCGAGGTAGCGGAAGAGCGGCAGGTCGGACGCCTCGGATGCGGCGTGCGCGACGGCGAGCGAGACACCGAGGATGGCGTTCGCGCCGAGCGAGGCCTTGTTCTCGGTGGCGTCCAGGTCGAACATCGCCTGGTCGATGAGGCGCTGCTCGGTGGCGTCGTACCCGACGAGCTCCGGGCCGATCTGCTCGATGACGGCGAGGACGGCCTTCTCCACGCCCTTGCCCATGTAGCGGTTGGGGTCACCGTCGCGAAGCTCGATGGCCTCGAACGCACCGGTGGAGGCGCCGGACGGAACGGCAGCACGGCCCGTGCTGCCGTCGTCGAGGCCAACCTCGACCTCGACCGTGGGGTTGCCCCGGGAGTCGAGGATTTCCCTGGCTACGACGACGTCGATGGACGGCACGAGGCATCTCCTTCTGGGATATGACGCTGGTTGTGCAGGGTCACTGTGGCCTTGCGACACGAGCCTAACCGGCCCGGCCGTGTCAGTCGGCCGACCGCCCGTCTCCTGGGACGAAAAAGGACCCAAGGGTCAGCATCACGGGACAAATCTCTAGAAATCTACTAGGCAGTAACAAGTGTTGACGACAAGAGGTGAACGCATCCCCCCCTCGCATCCCCCTCGCGCGGCTCGCCTCCCTCCCACGGAAAGACCCCGGCCCGGCACGCACGGGGGAGAGCGCGCCGGGCCGGGGAGCCGTGCGAGGGAGGGTGCCGCCGGACCCCCTCCCTCCGGGGAGGAGAGGCGGCTGTTACTTCAGGTGGAGCTGCTGACCCGGGAAGATCAGGTCCGCGTCCTTGACGATGTCGTCGTTGAGCTTGAAGAGCTTGCTCCAGCCGCCCTTGACGCCTTCCTTCTGAGCGATCTTGCTCAGGGTGTCGCCGGGCTCGACCTTGTACTCGCCGTCGCCCTTCTGGACCTTCTCACCGGTCGGGGTGGTGACGGTCTTCTTGGAGCTCTCGGCCTTGGGGGCGGCCGGGGCGGTGCGCTGCTCGCTGCGCGTGGTGGGCTGCTCGGCCTTGCGCTCGGGCTGCGCCTTCTCGGGCTTGCTCGCGGACTGGCCGGAGCCGGTGTTCACGCCCGGGTCCACACCGTCGTTGGTGAGGCCGCCGGCGCCGGCGCAGGCCCAGGCACCCGGACCCTGCATGTCGAGGAGCTTCTCGGCGGTGGCGATCTGCTGGTCCTTGGAGGCCAGGTCGGCACGGGAGGCGTACTGCGTACCGCCGGCGGCGGCCCAGCTCGACTGCGAGAACTGCAGCCCGCCGTAGTAGCCGTTGCCGGTGTTGATGGACCAGTTGCCGCCCGACTCGCACTGGGCGACGGCGTCCCAGGTCTCGACGGAGGCGGCGGAAGCGTTGGTCGCGCCCATCAGCGGGACGGCGACGGCGGCACCGGTGATGCCCGCGAGGGTGGCGAAACGGACGGTCTTCGAGGGGCGGCGGTGCTTGCCCTTGCTGTTAAGCAGCATGGAACGAATCTCCTCACCGACGCCTACGAGGTGAGCTGTCGGGTTCGGGCTGATGAGTTGCCCGGTCGCGCGACCTTGCACGCGACTTCACCCCAAGCCGTTCCCGTGCGTCCCGACTTCGAAGGGACTGCCCTTCGAAGGGGCTGCACGGACCCGGCGGCCTACCTGGGTCCCCCGCTCCTGCCTACGGCGCTTTACGCGTCTGTTCCCTTCGACCGACGGCAGGATTCGGCGTGACGGTCGACGGGGCCCGCGGTGCGAGCGGTTCCGACCGTAAACACAGGCAACCCCGACATTCAAAGATGGACATACTAGTCCAATTGGCGCTTACTTGCTCACCCTGACGGATCGTTTCCGCAGGTCGGAGGGGATCTGCACCGTGCGGGCGGACGCGACACGCCAGTTGCAGCAAAGAGACCCATGTCTCACTTACGCATAAGTGGACATAGGTCTCTGAACTACCCGCGATTTTGGGGTGTTTTCCCGAATTCGATCAGTTGGCGGCGGGCGCCTCGGCGCTCGCCCCGGCGCTCGCCCCGGCACCTTCCCCGGCGCTCTGACCCAGACCCAGATCCAGGCTCTGGCCGGGCAGGATCAGGTCCGGGTCGGAGCCCAGGAGGTCCTTGTTGGCCTCGTACAGGCCGGTCCAGCCCTGGGGAAGCTCCTGGGCGTCGGCGATGGCCCAGAGGCTGTCCCCGGGCTGCACGGTGTAGCCGCCGTGGGCGACCGCACTGCCGTCACGCGCGTCACCCTCGCCCCGCGAGGCGTGCCGGCCGGACTCCCGGGGGCCGTCCCCCCGGCCGACCGCACCGGTCTCCTCTGGGGCGGGAGTGCCCCGATGCTTGCCGCCGGTGCGGTCGGCGCCCTCGGAGGCGTCGGGGGCGGAGGCGGAGGGCTGCGAGGCGTCAGGAGACCCAGGGGTTCCGGTCTTTCCGGTTGCCGGGGGCGCGGAAGGCTTCACCGAGGGGTCGAGCGTGTCGCCGCCCTTCTTCTCACCCTTGCCGCTTCCGCCCGCCTGACCGGTCGAGCCCGTGGTGTCGGTCGAGCCCGTCCTACCGGTCGAACCCGTGCCGGAACCTTCCCGTTCACCCTTTCCACCCGCTTCGTCCGAGGGTGCGGTCGTCGGATCCTGGGTGGGGTCGGCGGAGGGCGCGGTACCGGGGTCGACACCGGGCAGGCTGCCGTCCACCGCGAGGCCCGAGATCACCGCGCAGCTCGGCCACGCCTGCGGCCCCTGGTCGCGCAGGACCTCCTCGGCGACGGATATCTGCTGCGAGCGGCTGGCCAGGTCGGCCCGCTCCGCGAAGGCGTCGCCGCCGTACGCCGACCAGGTCTCCTGCGAGAACTGGAGCCCGCCGTAGTAGCCGTTGCCGAGGTCGGCACTCCACATGCCGCCGCTCTCGCACTCCGCGACCCGGTCCCAGGTGGTGGCGTCGGCTGCGTGTGCGCCCGCCGCGCCGAGGAGCGGAATGGCGATGGCCGATCCGGTCACGCCTGCGGCGACGACGATGGCGGGTGCCTGACGAGGGCGGCGGTGTCTGCCGTTCGCGGAGCCCATGGGGTATGCCTTCCGTGCGACTGACAAGCAGGAACTGAGGAGCATGAAGCTGTTGAACAAGTGACGGACGGGCCAAGAGTGAACAGTGGCCGACGCGTCGAACCGTGAACCTAGCGGGACTCGAACGCATGTCACAAGTCGATGCAGCGCAGATCACGTGAAAGTCACAGAGGTGACCGCGTGTCACTTTTTTCGAGGCGGCGTCCGGGCTCGAATTCCACCGGCAGGGTGCGCAGTCCGCGCATGATGAGCCCGCCGCGCCAACGCAAATCGGCCGGTTCCGCAGCAAGTCGCAGGCCAGGAAGGCGTCTCAGCAGCGTCGCCACCGCGGCCTGGCCCTCCAGCCGGGCCAGCGGTGCTCCCAGGCAGTAGTGGATGCCGTGACCGTAACCGAGGTGCTGATTGTCACTCCGTGAGAGGTCGAGCACGTCCGGATCCACGAACCGGTCCGGGTCCCGGTCGGCCGCCGCCAGCACCACGAGCACCGGGTCCCCGGCCGCGATCCCCCGCCCGCCGAGCGTCAGCGCCTCGGTGGCGTACCGCCAGGTCGCGAGCTCCACCGGCCCGTCGAACCGGAGCAACTCCTCGATCCCGGTGGCCAGCAGCGCGCTCTCCCCCGCCGCCAGGGATGCCTCAAGCCGGGCGCGCTGCTCGGGGTGGCGCAGCAGGGCGTACGTGCCGTTGCCGATGAGGTTGACCGTCGTCTCGAAACCGGCGAAGAGCAGGATGAAGGCCATCGCCGCGGCCTCGTTCTCGGTGAGGTGCTCGCCGTGGTCACTGGCCCGGATCAGCCCGGAGATCAGGTCGTCCCCGGGATTCTCCCTCTTCCGGTGGATGAGTTCGGCGAGATAGCCGCGCATCTTCTTCACCGACCGGGCCACCCCGCCGCGCGGCCCGCCGCCGTGGCGGATCATCATGCCCGCCCAGTCCCGGAAGTCGTCCTGGTCCTCGCGCGGGACGCCGAGCAGCTCGCAGATGGCGTAGATGGGGAGCGGGAAGGCGAAGTCGTGGATCAGGTCCGCCTTCCCCTCTTCGACGAAGCGATCGATGAGCCGGTCCGTCAGCTCCTGCACCCGGGGCGCGAACTCCGCCACCCGGCGCGGGGTGAACGCCTTGGAGACGAGCCGGCGCAGCCGCGTGTGGTCCGGCGGGTCGATGTTGAGCAGATGCGTCATCAGCTCCGCCGCGCGCTCCCCCGGGATCCCCGTCTTCCCCTTGGCCGCCGCGGACCCGGCGTGGTTCGCCGGGTTCTTGGAGAGCCGCGCGTCGGCGAGCGCCTGCTTGGCGTCCCCGTACCGGGTCACGAGCCACGCCTCGACCCCGCTGGGCAGCGCGGTGCGGTGCACGGGGCTGTGCTCGCGGAGCCAGGCGTAGGCGGGGTAGGGGTCGGTGGCGAACTCCCAGGTGAAGAGTCGGGGGGCGTCTTCGGGCGTCGAGGAGGTGTTGTGGGGGCAGGCGGGGGTGTCGGTCACTCCCTGACGGTATCGGGCGGGGTGACGGGTCCTCCGCCCTCCGCCGCCACGATCGCGTCCCTATAAGCGCGCGCCGCCGCGCGCAGGGCGGCCTCCGGGTCCGTGCCGTTCGCCTCGGCGCGTACGGCGAGGGCGAGGAGCTCGTAGCCGATGGTGTCGCCGGTGGGAAGGGGGACGTCGAGTCCGGCCGTACGGACGCGGCTGCCGAGCTTCGCGGCGAGGGCCAGGCCGGGCTGGCCGAGGGGGATGCCCTCGGTGACCGAGGTGCGCTGCTTCTCGATCGCCTTCGTGCGCAGCCAGTGCGCGTGGACGTCCTCCGGGGTCTCGGCGCTCTCGTCGCCGAAGACGTGCGGGTGGCGGTGGATCAGTTTCTCGACGAGTCCGCCCGCCACGTCGTCGACGGCGAACGGCTCCTCGGGATCCTCCTCCGCGATGCGCGCGTGGAAGACGACCTGGAGCAGGACGTCGCCGAGCTCCTCGCGCAGCTCGTCCCGGTCGCCGTCCTCGATCGCCTCGACCAGTTCGTACGCCTCCTCGATGGCGTACTTGGCGAGGCCCTCGTGCGTCTTCTGCGAGGTCCAGGGACACTCGCGGCGGATCCGGTCCATGACCTGGACCAGGTCCAGGAGGCGGGCGCCGGGCAGGTCGTACGAGCCGGGGAGCAGCTCCAGGTCCGGCATGGCCACCCGGCCCGAGCCGCCGAGCCGGGCCAGGCCGTCGGTCAGCCGGCTGTCCCCCTCACCACCGGCCAGGACGACGACGCTCCGGCCGCCCGCGCAGGCGGCGACCAGCTCGTCGGCGGAGGGCGCCGCGTGCTCGACGCGGACGCCCGCCTCGCGGAGGTAGGGCAGCTGCGGGTGGTCCGGGTCGGGGTTGAGGACCTGGTCGGCGGCGTGCAGCGTCTGCCAGGCCGGCCAGGAGAGCAGGCCGGGCGCGACCCGGTGGCTGGCGGTGAGCAGGACGATACGGCCGGGGTCGCCGGGGGTGGCACTGGGCGTGCCGGGGGCTTCAGCGTTCACCCGGCGAACCTACCCGGCACGCCACCGGGTCAGGCGCCCGGCGGGTGCCCGAACGGCAACCGGCTCAGGCACCTGCCTGCGGGTCCTGCGGTGCGAACTCGGTGACCTGGGTGATCCACGGCGCCTTGTAGGTGCCGAGCTGCATCTTCTGGTCGTCCCAGGCGCCGAAGCGCGGGTTCACGTCGATCTTCAGCTGCTTCGACGCCTTGGTCAGCGCCTCGCCGACGACCTGCTGGCCTGCGGGGGTGCCGAGGTCCGCGCCGAGCGCCTTGGCGAGCTTGGGGAGCAGGACCTCCTGACGCATGTCGCCGTCGATCTGGTCCGGGGCGACCCAGCGCTGCTGGAGCATCATCGCCCGCAGCTGCTCCTCGCCGCCCGCCTGGGCGCGGCTCGCTGTCCGGGCCTCCTGGATCTCCTTGCGGGTGACGGTGACCCCGGCGTCCTCGGCGGCCTTGTCCAGGATCCGGTCGAAGATCAGCCCGTGCAGCTTGGCGCGGTTCAGCTGGCCGGACTTGTTGACCAGCTGGGCGGCCTCGGGCGAGCTCTCCTGAGCGGCGCGGACGTCGGCCGCCTGCGCCTGGACCGCCGAGACCTCGATCCGCTCGCCGCCCACGACGGCGGCGGCGCCGGGGTGGGCCTCGTTGCCGCAGGCGGCCAGGAGTGGGGCCGCGAGCAGGGTTGCGGCGGAGACGGCGAGCGCGGTGCGACGACGGCGGTGCAAAGGAGCCTCCCGTGGAGAGTTTGTGCATCGGTGCACAAGCCTTGCGGTGATCGATGGTAGGCAGTGGATGTGATCGGTGCCACTGATTCGACCAACGATTCGGGAGGAGTTGGGGATGTGGGGCGGCCGGCCCTCTGGAATCAGCCGCCCCGGACGTCCTGCTGGTGGCTGAGGCGGCGGCGCAGGTCGGCGGGGAGCGGGTGGTGCGGCCCGTACGTGCGCTCCGCGTCGTACAGCAGCGCCTGGAGCTGGGCGCGGCCCGCCGTGTGGTCCCCGACCGCGAGCAGGAGCTGCCCGATGCGGTGGCGGATGTCGAGGGCCCGGCCGGGGTCGGTGGTGACGGCCCCGTAGGCGTTCTCGTAGTACGGGAGGACCGCGCGGTACTCGCCGAGCGCGGCCGTGGCCTCGCCTAGCTGTTCCAGGCACTGGGCGGCGTCGTATCGGAACTGGAGGACCTGGGCGTCGGCCGGCCCGGTCTCGGTGGTGCGGTCCTCCGCGAGGCGGCGCAGCTCCGGGAGGGCGCGACGGTACTGCCCGTCGTCCATCAGCGTCGCCGCGTACTGCTTGCGCAGGATGCGGACGACCGGGGAGTGCTCGCCGTGCTCGGCGGCGGCCGCCGGGAGGATAGCGCCGAGGATGTCCACGGCCTGGGTGATCCGGCCCTCCCCGAGCAGCTTCTTGACCTCGTCCACGGCCTGCGCGACGTCCGGCCGGGCGGGCGGCGGGGTGAAGGAGGTCGGCGGTGTGAGGGGCGGGGCCGAGGAGAGGAGGGAGGCGACGGCGGGCCAGGGGGTGGTGCCGGCCTGGGCCTGCGACGGTACGGACGCGGGTACGGGCGCGGAGGCTGGGGTCGCGGCCCGGTCCGGCCAGGGGGCGTGCGGGCGCAGGAAGGGGCGGGTCGGGTCGAGGGGCCCGGCGGGACTGCCGTGCTTGGGCAGCAGCGGAGCCAGTTCCTCGTACACCTCCTGCGCGGAGGCCGGCCTTTTCTGCGGGTCCTTGGCGAGCAGCCGCAGCACGAGCGCTTCCAGCGCGGCGGGGACCTCGGGCCTGCCCTGCCGGACGGGGAGCGGCGGCTCGTAGAGGTGGCGGTGCAGGACGCCGAGCGCGGTGGACCCGGCGAACGGCACGTCACCGCTGAGCAGTTCGTGCAGGACCACCCCGAGGGCGTACAGATCGGTGTACGGGCCGACCGCGCCGCCCATCGCCTGCTCGGGAGCCATGTAGGCGGGGGAGCCGATCGGCGAACCGGTGTGCGTGAGGCGGGTGGTGTCCGTGTCGAGGACGGAGGCGACGCCCAGGTCGAGGACGGTCACGGAGCCGTCGGGCCGGACCATCACGTTCCGGGGCTTCAGGTCGCGGTGCACGATCGGCACCGCGTGCACCGCGCACAGGACCGCGCAGAGCTGCGCGGCGACCGCGACGGCCCAGGGCCAGGGGTACGGGTCCTGCTCGGCGAGGTGGTCGGCGAGGTCGGCGCCCTCCACGTACTGCATGACGAGGAAGAGGTCGTCACCGTCGCTGCCCGCGTCGTGGACAGTGACCAGGCCGGGGTGGTCGACCTGCGCGGTGACCCGGCACTCGCGGACGAACCGGCGGCGCAGCTCGTCGGCGGCGGCGCTGCCGGTGGGCCCGGCGACCCGGTCCGGGCGCAGCAGCTTCACGGCGACGCGGCGGTCCAGGCGCTGGTCGTACGCCGTCCACACCTGGCCCATGCCGCCCTGGCCGAGGATGGTGGCCAGCTCGTACCGCCCGGCGATGACCCGGTTGCTCACCGGCCTTCGCCCTCCTTGCGGAGGTAGTCGCTGAGCTCGTCCAGCTCGGCCCGGACCTGGTCGAGGCGCTGGGGCGCGGGCGAGGGCGGCGGGGTCGGGACGGTGTACGGGTTCGGGGTGGGCGGTGGCGTCGGGTGCTGGACCTGGGGCTGGACGGGCGCCCGGTTCTGCGCCTGGGCGGGCGGGTGCGGGGGGACGGCCGGTCGGTACGGGACCGTCGCGGAACCGGCCACGGGCCGCTGGGTGCCGTACGGTCCGGGCGCAGCGAAGTGCCGCGTCTCCATGATCAGGTAGTACGTGATGACGCCAACCAGGATCGCTATGAGCCACCCGACGCCGATCAGGGCCTGGGCGTCCGTCGTCTCGTCCTCCTCGGGCAGGCCCGCGAAGAACGCGAACAGGCCGATGGTGAGGACGACCGTCACCGCCAACAGCCACCAGTCACGCGACTTGCGAGTGACGACCGCGAGCCTCAGCATCGCCACCCACCCGAGGAAACCGCAGCTCAGCACGGTCAGCACAACAAAGAGCGCGCGCAGCGTGATGAGCGTCCCCGAGGACGGCCGGGGCGTCGGCGGCTGTTGCGGCGGATAGCCGTAGCCGTGCATGTGCTGCTCCTGGGAGGCGTACGTGAGTCGGGCATGTGAGGTGAGCGTATACACCGCCGCCGACAGACCGTCCCCGGTTGTGACCAACCAATTGCCTATGAGGTCACCGGGGCGTGACCGTACCGTCCGTCAGCCCGTCGTACATCCCCCTCACCAGCTGCCCGCCGAGCCGTCCGGCCGTCCGCAGGGCGTCCTCGAACGCGGCGAGCGCGCGGAACTGTTCCCCGTACCGCTGCTGTTCGGCCAGCGGCAGCCGGGGCAACTGGAGGCGGCGGGCGTCCAGCCGGGCGGCGGTGGAGGCGTAGCTGCTGGCCTGCCGGTGGTTGGCGGTGCCGCGGAGGAACCCGGCGAGGAACCAGGGGTCGATGGCGGCCGGGTCAGGGCGCAGAAGCTGGAGGTTGCGGCCGAGCGCGGCTCCCGCAGTCGCCTCGTCGACGACCCGGGCGACGGATCCGCCGCCGAGGACGGGGACGATGACGTCGCCGGGTTGGAGGAGGGCGGGGTCGTCGGGAGTGGGGGCTCCGGTGCCGGTGGGGGGCGGGGCGGGGGTTCCGGAAGGGGCCGTGCCGGCGAGGACGTCGTGCTCAGTGAGGACGGGGGCGGTGCCGGTGCCTGCATATGAGGCTGCGCCCGTACCTGTACGCAGCAACAGTGCTCCCGCGCGGGCGAGTTCACCGACGGTGGTGAGCGGCCAGCGGGCCGGGGCGGAGAGCTCGGCAGGCGGCGGGGTGAGGTGGGCGGTGAGGCGCAGGGTGTCGGCCAGCTTCTCCCGTACGTCTTCGAGACCGGCCGCTCCGCCCCCTGCGGCGGGCCGGGGCAGATGGCGGGCGGGGGCCAGGTCCACGTCGTCGTCGAGGAGTTCGATAACGGGGACGACGCGGCTGACCCCGGGGTGGTCCGCCCGGTCGCGCCAGGCGTCGAGTACGGCGGCGTGCACGGCGGGCCAGTCCAGCCGGTCGCGCCCGCCGCTCGTCTGCGTTCCCGTCGTCGTACCCGGCTCAGCGGGGTCCGTGATGTCGACGAGGAGAATTTCGGGGACGGGGTGGAGCGCGCCGCCCGGCTTGCGGAGGACCCAGAGGTGGAGCGGGATGCCGTACGGGGGTGCGGCGCCGGCCGGCAGGGCGATCACCGCGCGCAGGGCGCCCCGGCGCAGGAGGTCGGCCCGGATGCGGCGGCCGGAGCGGCGGGAGGCGGCGGCGGGCGGCATCAGGAGGACGGCGGTGCCGCCTGTGCGCAGACGGGCCAAGGCGTGCTGGACCCAGGCCAGTTCGGACTCGGTGCGGGCGGGGAAGCCGTACTCCCAGCGCGGGTCGTAGGCAAGTTCGTCGTGGCCCCAGTTGCGGTCGTTGAACGGCGGGTGGCAGAGCACGGTGTCGGCCGCGAGCTGCGGGAAGGCGTCGGCGCGCAGGGCGTCGCCGCCCCGTACGGTCCGGGCCGGGGCGCTGCGCGGCGAGCCGTCGCCCTGGAGGACGAGGCGCAGGGCGGTGAGCGCGGCGAGGGAGGGGTCCGCCTCCTGGGCGAGGAGCTCGGCGGGCCCGGCGACGGCGCGCAGCAGGGTCCCCGTACCGGCGGCGGGGTCCAGGACGCTGCGGACGGGCCGTCCGCCGCCGCCCGGTGGGTGTGTGTCCTTGCCGGTCTCCGCGAGGGCGGCCATCAGCTCGGCGAGGCCGGGGGGCGTGAGCGTGTACTGACGCGGGTTGGCGTCGAGTTGCCGACCGAGCAGGAACTCGAAGGTCTGCCCGGCCCCGATCCCGGCGGCCAGGTCGGCGGCGGCGCGGAGGAGCGGGACGGAGGGGAGTAGGGCGTCGGCGGAGGGGGTGGGGACGGCACGGGTGATGTGAACAGCCGAGGCGTCGCTGAGAACGCCCGCAGCGTTGTGAACTCCCCCCGCGGCGGGTGGACCAGCAGCCGGTGAGTCGACGGAGAGCCGACCGGCAGCGGCATCACCGTCCGCTGGCGGCGCGTGGCCCGGCGGGACGGGAGCGCCGCTGCGGGCCCGTGCCCCCGCGTCAGGGTCGAGCCGGGCGCCGAGCACCTCCTCCATCGCGTGCGGCAGCACGGCGGCCATCCGCTCATCGGAGACGGCGGTCAGCTCCAGCCACACGGACGGCCGGTCGCGGACGAGCAGCAGGGCGCAGCCGGTGTGGACCAGGGCCGTGACAGCGCCCTCCGGGTGGCCGGCCGTCTGCTGCCAGACGCGTTCACGGAGGGGGACCTCGGCGAGTTTCCCCTGGTCGCGCAGCCACTGCTCCACCTCGGGCAGCGCAAAGGAAGGGCTGGTCCCGGTGCCTCCGACGGGCTTGGGAAAGTCGGCGTGGCGCCGCCGCCAGTTGCTGACGGCGGCCCGTCCGACTCCCGCGAGACGCGCGATCCCCGCCGCGGTCACCTCTGTCGCCTGCTCCGGCACTGACTGTCTCCCCGCTTCGCCCGCGCTGCTCGGTCCGCCCGGCCCAGACCGCCCAGGTCTGCTCACGCTGTCCGACGCCGTCCAACGCTGTTCACACTGTGTCGCGAGCATAGCGACTTACTCGGGCGACACCCAGGAGTAGCGTTGCCCGATCCGTTACACCTTAGTCATGTTGACTCGGTTCACAAGCTCTGTTGTTATTACCTCGTTCGCACACCTGATCACCTCCCTCACCCATTCACCGGAGCTTCCGCCATGCGTCTCGTCACCCGTATCGCCGTCAACACCGTCTGCGCGACGGCTCTCCTGGCCCTCGTCTCCTGTGGCGCGGGCGCCGACAGCGGTCCGTTCGGGGACCTTTCGGGGCCCGAAGTCACCAACAAGGCCCTCACCACGACGAAGAAGGCGGAGTCGATGCGGCTCTCCCTCGACTTGCTCACCAAGGACGGCCGGATCAAGGCAGATTTCTCGAGCAGCACGTCCGGGGAGTGCACGGGGACCATGTCCATGAGCCCGAAGGGGACCGTGGAGATCATCAAGACCGGCGACACCGTCTACACCAAGTACGACGAGGCGTTGCTGCGCCAGGAGAGCGAGGGAGAGCCCGCGGAGGAGGTCGACGCGACGGTCAAGCTGCTGGCGGGCCGCTGGATGGAGTCGAAGGCGTCCGACCCGGACACCAAAGACATGATCGAGTTCTGCGACCTGCAGGGGCTGCTGAAGAGCATCGAGGCGAACGACACCGAGGCACAGAAGGCCGGCGAGGCGAAGGTCGACGGAAAGCCCGCCCTGCGGCTGACGGAGAAGGACGGCAAGGAGACCCACACGTTCCTGGTGGCCACCGAGGGCGACCCGTACATCCTGCGGATCACGTCCAAGGGCGGCGAGGAGCCGATGACGCTGAACCTGTCGCAGTTCAACCAGCCGGTGGTGGCGAAGAAGCCCGCGGCGAAGGACATCGTCGACCTGGGGCAGTGACGTCGGCCCAGGTGACGCGCGCCACCAGGTGCGGTGCCCGCTCCAGGTGAAGTCCACCTCGGCGGCGGGCGGAACCCGGATGCGCCGCCCGGGAAGCGCAGGTTCCGGTAGATCTCGTCGTGGTGGGCGATCGACGCCCCCGGCGCGGCGTGCGGGCCGGGGCCGGGCCGGAGTGACGTGGTGTGGGCGTCGGTGACGAGCACCACGTCGTAGCCAAGGCTCAGCGCCCGCCGCGCGGTGGACTCCACGCAGATCTCGGTGGCGAACCCGGTGACGACGGCCTCGGTGACGCCCATGCCCCGCAGCGTCGCGTCGAGGCCCGTGTCCAGGAAGCTGTCCGGGCTGGACTTGGGGACGACCGCCTCGTCCTGCGCGGGCGCGAGTGCGGGGGCGTGTGCCGGCCCTCGGCCCCCGGCTCCAGTTCGTCGTCCTGGTGCTGGGCCGTCACCACCGGTACGCCGGCCGCCCGGGCCCGTTCCCGGAGCCCGGCAATTGCCGCGACGGTCGCGGCGCCCTGGTGGGCGATGGCCACCAGGGCGTTCTGCATGTCGATGACGAGGAGGGCGGGGTGCGCGGCACGGGCACACACGCTAGGGCCGACGGGTGGATGGCGCACCGGAGTTACGGAGCGTCGGATTCCCCGGACGCCGCCTCACCACCAAGGGCGCGACCTCACCGCCGGGTCGCCCCCTCACACCCGGTGCCGCACCCACACGTTCGGCTCGGCGTAGAACGCGTACCCGTGCGCGGGCGAACAGTGCACCGGCACCAGCGCGCCCGGCACCTCCACCGGACCCTCCGTGTCGAACGGCAGCCCGGTCCACCCCCGCCACTGCTCGAGCGTCCCGCTCACCGTCATCGACACCGGGGCCACCGAATCCACGACCCCGCCCGCCCGGACATGGACCCGCAGCCACGGGTCCTCGGGCAGCCCGTCCTCGGCGCGGGTGAGCCGGGCGTACTCCTCCATCGGCAGCGTGGCCCGCAGGTGCTTGCCGCTCGGCCGCACGGGCGCGACGACCTCGCCGAAGCCGTGCCGCCGCGCGTTCTCCCGCATCGCGGCCAGCATGCGGCCCGAGATCCCCTTGCCCTGGTGGCCGGTGGCCACGGTGATCTCGAGCGCGCCGACGGTGTCGGGAGTCCGTCCGCGCCGCAGGTCCGAGAACGCCCACAGCAGCATCCGGTCCCAGCCGTCGGCGGGGAGCTTCCCGCGCCCGGGGGCGTTCAGCTCGAAGGGGACGCTGTAGGCGCGGGCGATCACGGTGCCGTCCGGTGCGGTGGCGACCAGTACGTACTGCGGGAACTCGACGGCCAGCCGCCCGAAGTTGGCCCAGCCGACGATGTCCTCCAGGACGAACTCGGGCCAGTTGTCCGGCATCCGGTCCAGGGCGTCGGTGAGTTCGGGTCGCTCGGCGAGCGTGGTGATGTGCAGTTCCATGCGGCCGACCTTAACCAGGCCGCACCGCCTGCGACCAGGAGTTTTCGACGCACCGGCCGGGAGGAGGCCTGCCCGGCGACCACGCGTGGAAAGCCCCGGAACCCACCGCAAACCGGCGGAACCGTGAGGTGTCCATGTCGCGTCCCCACCCGTGACTTCGTACCCGTGCACCACGTGATGAGGAGCAGCACCATGAGCCAGCCAGGCAGTACGCCGTCCCGCCCCCGGAGAGGAGCCGGGTGTCTGCAGAGCCTGTTGGTGCTCGCGGTGATTCTCGGCCTGGGCTACGGCGCGTTCAAGGTCTTCGGTGACAAGGACTCCTCCTCGTCGTCCTCGTCCCCCTCCTCCGCCTCGGACGGCAAGGGCGGTTCGTGGGAGGTCGGCGACTGCGGAGGGCCGGACCCGGAGAACAAGCCGGACGGCTACCGCGCGTTCGACTGCGACGACGCCGAAGCGACCTTCGAGGCGCTGGAGATCAAGAGCGCGAGCATCATGCCCAACGCGATCCAGTGCCCGGCCGGAACCGACCTGATCATCCAGGTCTCCCGGGTCTTCGGCTCCGGCGACAACAAGAAGAGCAGCGGCATCCCCACGAACACCGTCTGCGGCCGGAACCTGACCGGTGACCACCCCGGGGACGCGGGCGCCGGCGGCGGGCAGCTGGTGAAGGGCGACTGCATCACGTCGACCGCCAAGGAGATCGCCTGCGCCTCGGCCGGGTCGGACGCCTTCAAGGTGCTCGACCTCGTCAAGGAGAAGGAGGAGTGCCCGGCGGCGACCACGGAACCGATGCAGCTGATGATGGCGATGGGCCGGCCGTACGACGTGATCTGCGGCGGCAAGGTCTAGTCGCCATCCGGCGGGACCATGGACCGTGGTCCCGCCGGGCGGCCGGCTCAGCCCCCGCACCGGGCGAGCATGGCCTCATGTCCGGCGCGGTGACGGGGAGTTCGTACTTCAGCGAGACCTGGGCGAACCGCACCGCGTAGGAGCAGCGGACCGGCGTGACTCGCCTCCAGCCGTTTTGGCCCCCGAGGACCGGCAGGGGGACCGGGGCCTCGCACTCAGTCCATGAGCGCTCAGACCTTGCCAATGCCGAGGGTGTTCTCACCGGGCAGCATCCCTGAGCCGATGGTCTCCGACCACGGCTCCCCCAGCAGCTCCGCGAGCCGCACGCGCCCCTCCTCCCCCAGAGCCCGCCACGGCGCGGCGGCCTCCTCGTCGGTGCGCAGCTCCACCTTCGCGCGCAGCTCGCGCCCGGCCTCCGTGGCCGTTCCGTCCGCCGCCAGCAGCCCGCGCTCCTGGAGCCGGCGCCGAGCCTCGCCCCACTCCTGCTCGCCCCAGCCGCGGCTCGCGAAGACCTCAGGGCGGGCGGCGCCGACCGCCGCGAAGGAGACCAGCGACTCGACCGGGTCGAGACCGGCCGCTTGGAGCGCGGCGATGTGCCCGTCGCCCCGGTGCTCGCGCAGGACGGTCGCCGCGTGCCAGAGGGCGAGGTGCGGGGCGTCCGGCCAGGGCAGGGCGGAGTTGGCGGGGCCGAGGGCACCCGGGACACCTGGGGTCGTCGACTCCGCCGCCCGCCGAGCCAGCGCGGCGGCCTCGGCGAAACCGGCCCCCTCCACCCGCCGGTCCCCGAACAGCGCCCGGTATGACCGGTCGACCGCCCGCAGCCGGGCCGCGAGTACGGCCTGGAGCGGGGCGGTCGCCCAGCTCGCCGGTACGTAGCGCGCCACCGCCGCCGGAGCGAAGCTGTGGAACGTCCGCACCACTTCGTCCGCCCCGGCCGCACCGAGCGGAGCCGCGCGCCAGGCGAAGTAGCTCGCCCAGCGCTCCTCGGTGTCGTACCCCAGCGCGGCGGCCTCCCCGAAGGCCTCGGGGGCGTAGTACAGGACGGCGTGCAGGGGCTCCAGGAGGTGCCACATCTGCCGCACGCGGGCTGCTTCGCCGGTCATGATCTCCGCCTTCTCTCCCGCCCTTCCCGACCGGGAAGGGCGCATCTTGCCAGTGACAAGACCGAGTCTCCAGCATGCGCGCACCGCCAGAACTTGTCAATGACTAGATGACGGCTAGAGTGGCGTCATGAGCAGCAGTGGCAACGAGCGCACCTACCACCACGGCGACCTGCGGCGCGCCATCCTGGCCGCCGCCCTCGACGTCATCGCCGCGAACGGTCCGGCCGCCCTGAGCCTGCGCGACCTGGCCCGCCGGGCCGGCGTCTCGCACGCCGCTCCGGCGCACCACTTCAAGGACCGCACGGGCCTGCTGACCGCCGTGGCCGCCGAGGGGTACGCCCTGTTCGCCGACGCCCTGGCCGGGGCTTCGGACCTGCGGGAGCGGGGCGTCACGTACGTACGGTTCGCGGCGACGCACCCCGCACACTTCCAGGTGATGTTCCAGCCGGACCTCTACCGCACCGACGATCCGGAGCTGCTCGCCTCCAAGGCGCGGGCGACCGAGGCGCTGCGCGCGGGCGTGGCGGACCTCCCGCCGGGCGGCCGGGGCGGGGACGACCGGCTCGCGGGGGTGGCCGCCTGGTCCCTGGCGCACGGCTTCGCGACCCTGCTGCTCAGCGGCAACCTGGCGGAGGCGATGGAGGGCCGGGAGCCGGAGGCGGTCTTCCGGTCCCTCACGGGCCTGATCTTCACTCCTGACAGCCGGGGCGGCGACTGACGACGGACGGACGGCGGGCCGACGTACAGCGGACTCCAGGCCTACGACCCCAGAATCGTCGTGAGGAACTCCCCCGTCCACGACAGCAGTTCGCGCCCCACCACCGGCTTCCCGCCGATCCTGCCCGTCGTCGGGCGCGGGACCAGGATCTGGTGGGCGGTCGGCTTGATGACCGTCTTGGGGTGCAGGCGCTTGAGGCGCAGCTCCTGGGACTCGCGGAGCTCCACCGGGGCGAAGCGGATGTTGGAGCCCTGGAGGACGACCTCGCCGACTCCGCAGGCGCGGGCCAGCATGCGCAGGCCGGCCACCAGCAGGAGGTTCTCGACCGGTTCGGGCAGGGGGCCGTAGCGGTCGGTCAGCTCCTCGCGGACCGCGCGGATGTCGTCCTCCGACGTGGCCTGGGCGATCGCGCGGTACGCCTGGAGGCGCAGCCGCTCGCCGGGGGCGTAGTCGTGCGGGACGTGCGCGTCGACGGGGAGCTCGATCTTGACCTCCAGCGGGGGCTCCTCCTCCACGCTGCCGTCCATCTGGGCCCGGTAGTCGGCGACCGCCTCGCCGACCATGCGGATGTACAGGTCGAAGCCGACGCCCGCGATGTGGCCGGACTGCTCGCCGCCGAGCAGGTTGCCGGCGCCGCGGATCTCCAGGTCCTTCATCGCCACGTACATGCCCGCGCCCATCTCCGTGTGCTGGGCGATCGTGGCCAGGCGCTCGTGGGCGGTCTCCGTCAACGGCTTCTCGGGGGGGTAGAGGAAGTAGGCGTAGCCCCGGTCCCGGCCTCGGCCCACCCGGCCTCGCAGCTGGTGGAGTTGGGAGAGGCCGAAGTTGTCGCCGCGCTCCACGATCAGCGTGTTGGCGTTGGAGATGTCGATGCCGGACTCGACGATCGTCGTGGAGACCAGGACGTCGAACTTCTTCTCCCAGAAGTCCACCACCACCTGTTCCAGGGACTGTTCGGTCATCTGGCCGTGTGCTGTCGCGATGCGCGCCTCGGGGATGATCTCGCGGAGGCGGGCGGCGGCCCGGTCGATGGACTCGACCCGGTTGTGGATGTAGAACACCTGGCCCTCGCGCAGGAGTTCACGCCGCACGGCCGCGCCGATCTGCTTCTCCTCGTACGGGCCGACGAAGGTGAGCACCGGGTGGCGCTCCTCCGGCGGGGTGGTGATGGTGGACATCTCGCGGATGCCGGTGACCGCCATTTCCAGCGTACGGGGGATGGGCGTCGCGGACATGGTGAGGACGTCGACGTTGGCGCGGAGCTTCTTCAGCTGCTCCTTGTGCTCGACGCCGAACCGCTGCTCCTCGTCCACGATGACCAGGCCCAGGTCCTTGAACTTGGTGTCGGCCGAGAAGAGGCGATGGGTGCCGATGACCAGGTCGACCGAGCCGTCCTTCAGGCCCGCGAGGGTTGCCCTGGATTCGGTTTCCGACTGGAAGCGGCTCAATGCCCTCACGTTGACGGGGAACTGCGCGTACCGCTCGGTGAACGTGCCGAAGTGCTGCTGGACCAGGAGGGTGGTGGGGACCAGGACCGCCACCTGCTTGCCGTCCTGCACCGCCTTGAAGGCCGCGCGGACCGCGATCTCCGTCTTGCCGTAGCCGACGTCACCGCAGACCAGCCGGTCCATCGGGACCGTCTTCTCCATGTCCTCCTTGACCTCGGCGATCGTGGAGAGCTGGTCGGGCGTCTCCGCGTACGGGAACGCGTCCTCCAGCTCCCGCTGCCACGGGGTGTCGGGGGCGAAGGAGTGGCCGGGGGCCGCCATCCGGGCGGAGTACAGCTTGATCAGGTCGGCGGCGATCTCCTTGACCGCCTTCTTCGCCCGCTGCTTCGTCTTCGTCCAGTCGGCGCCGCCGAGCCGGTGCAGGGTCGGAGCCTCGCCGCCCACGTACTTGGTGACCTGCTCCAGCTGGTCGGTCGGGATGTAGAGCCGGTCGCCGGGCTGGCCGCGCTTGGCGGGGGCGTACTCGACGAGCAGGTACTCGCGGGTCGCGCCCTGGACCGTGCGCTGGACCATCTCCACGTACCGGCCGACACCGTGCTGCTCGTGGACGATGTAGTCGCCCGCCTCCAGCGTCAGCGGGTCGATCGTCTTCCTGCGGCGGGCCGGCATCCGGCCCAGGTCCTTGGTGGCGGTGCGCTGGCCGGTGAGGTCCGTCTCGGTGAGCACCGCGAGCTTCAGCGCCGGGTCGACGAAGCCCTGGTCGATCGCCCCGCAGGACACGTGGACGACGGAAGGGGCGATCTCGGCGAGGTCCGGCACGAACCGGGCCGCGATGCCCTCGCCGCCCAGCACCTCGACCGTACGGGTGGCGAGCCCCTGGCCCTCGGTGACGTAAACCGTGCGCCAGCCGTCGGCCAGCCACCCCTTGGTGTCGGCGAGCGCCCGGGCGGTGTCGCCCCGGTACGCCTCCGGAGCGTGCATCGACAGCTTGAGCGTGTCCTCGTCGTGGTCGGCGTCGTCGGCCGCGAACGGGGAGGTCGACCACCACATCATCCCCAGCTCACGGGCCCGGTCCCGGACGTCCGCGATGCTCCGCAGCGAGGCCGCGCCCACGTCGATCGGGGCCTCGCCGCCGCCCGCCGTCGCCGCCCACGACGCCTGGAGGAACTCCTGACTCGTGGCGACCAGATCGGACGCCCGCGTACGGACCCGCTCCGGGTCGCAGACCAGCGCCATCGCTCCCTTGGGCAGGACGTCGATCAGCAGCTCCATGTCGTCCACCAGGACCGGGGCCAGCGACTCCATGCCCTCGACCGCGATGCCCTCCGCGATCTTGCCGAGCAGCTCGCCCAGCTCCGGGTGCGCCTCGGCGAGGGCGGCGGCCCGCTCCCGTACGTCGTCGGTCAGCAGCAGCTCACGGCAGGGCGGCGCCCACAGCCCGTGGTCGGCGACCTCCAGGGACCGCTGGTCGGCGATCTTGAAGTACCGGATCTCCTCGACGTCGTCGCCCCAGAACTCCACCCGAAGGGGGTGCTCCTCGGTCGGCGGGAAGACGTCCAGAATCCCTCCCCGTACGGCGAACTCGCCCCGCTTCTCCACCAGCTCCACCCGGGAGTACGCGGCGGCCGCCAGCGCGTCCACCACCTGCCCCAGGTCCGCGTTCTGCCCGCTCGTCAGTGCCACGGGCTCCAGCTCGCCGAGCCCCTTGACCTGCGGCTGGAGCACGGAACGGACCGGCGCGACGACCACCGAGACCGGCCCCGTCTCCGGGTCGTCCTCGCGCGGGTGGACCAGGCGCCGCAGCACGGCGAGGCGGCGGCCCACGGTGTCCGAGCGCGGCGAGAGGCGCTCGTGCGGCAGGGTCTCCCAGGACGGGAACTCCGCCACCGTGTCCGGCGGCAGCAGCGTCCGCAGGGCGGCGGCCAGGTCCTCGGCCTCCCGGCCGGTCGCGGTGACGGCCAGCACGGTCCGGCCGGTCTGCCGGGCCAGCGCGGCCACGGCGAACGGCCGGGCGCCGGGCGGACCCACCAGGTCGACGTGCATGCGGTGACCGTCGGCGGCGGCCTTCACCGCCTCGGCGATCGCCGGGTCCGTTACGACGAGATCCAGCAGACCGTGCAGGCTCATAGGGGCATCCGTCCGGGTCATGAGGTGGTGAGGTGTCCCGGCAGCCGGCTGCTGCCAGGGGGCAACGCGAAGGGCCCGACACGTGGGACGGGCCGGGGGTCTCCAGACTACGACCCGCCAGTGACAGCCGCTCCCGCAGCCGGGGTGGCGGCGGTGTACCGGGCGGGCCCGGTGGGGGGTCTCCAGGGGTGCCCGTTCGGGCGCCCCGGCCGGTACGCGCGGCGGCGGACCGGGTCCGTCCGTCGCGTCACCACCACCGCTCACCGCCGGTCGCCCACCGTTCATCTCCGCGGGCCACACAGTTCTGTCCGGGGTCCTCACAGGAGTGATCCCACCGTCTAGTCTGTGGCCGACCATGGCACGAACGGTTTCCGACGGATCACCGGCGCGGACAGGGTTCCACCAGTTCCACCGGCCGCGACAGCGGGCGGCGACCAGCTCCGCAGGGCGGCCCCCCGCGGTGCACGGACTCAAGCGGACACCAGGTATCGGCTTTCGGGAGCGTACGTGGGTGAGAACGAGATGGCGGCTTTCGGGGTCTCCGATGCCGAGGAAGAGATCTACCGCCACTTCCTGCGCAACCCCTCCACCTCCCCCGACGACCTCCACCTCCTGCTCCACACCGAGCCCGGGCAGGCCCGCGCCCGGATCGACCGGCTCCGGGAGCTGGGCCTCCTGCGGGTGGAGGACGGCGGCCGTCGGATAGCGCCCGTGGATCCGGAGACCGCCCTCTCCCGCCTGGTCGATCTGCGGCTCCACGCGCTCCACCAGGAGCTGCGGCGCGTCACCCGGTCGCGGCACGTCATTGATGGTCTACGCGCGGAGCAGGGCGCCCGGACACCCCCTCCGCAGGGCGTCGAGCAGCTGGAGGGGCTCACCCGGATACGCAGCCGGATCGACGACCTCGCCTTCTTCGCCCGGGACGAGATCCTCTCCGTCGAGCCGTACGTCCGGCTCTCCCCGGAGAACATCGCCCGCTCCAGACCGCTGGACCTTCGCTGCCTCAGACGCGGCGTCCGGATCCGCAACGTCGTCTCCAGCGTCGCCCTCAAGGACCCGCCGACCGCCGCCTATCTGCGGGAGCTGTCCGAGCACGGGGCGTCGATCCGGGTCACGGCGGACACCACGGAACGGCTCCTGGTCTACGACCGCCGCGCCGCCCTCGTCCCGCTGGACCCCCGCGACACCTCCCGGGGCGCGCTGCTCGCCCACCGCAGCGGTCTGGTCTCCGACACCATCGCCCTGTTCGAGAGGATCTGGGACCAGGCCGAGGAGCTGTCCCTGACCGACGGGGCGAGCGGCGCGGACCGCGAAAGCCTCTCCGCCATGGAGCGGCGGGTACTGGTGGCGATGTGCACGGTCGGCAAGGACGAGGCCGGGGCCCGTGAGCTGGGGGTGTCGGTGCGGACCTACCGGCGGTACGTCGCCGAGCTGATGCAGACCCTCGGTGCCGCCAGCCGCGCCCAGGCCGCGCTGCTGGCCCGGGAGCGGGGGTGGATCTGACGGGGCCCTCGCAGGGGCGCGGTCAGGACTCCTCCGTCAAACGGGCGAGGAGCGCGGCGAGCACGACGACGTCCGGGCCGTCCGCGAGGGCCGGCGGGCCGAGGAGCTGGAAGCGCGTCACGATCGACGCCCCCTGTCCGCCGTGACCGGCGGGTCCTGTCGGGGAACGGGGTGGACAACGGGTTCGGCCCCGGGGCGTTTGGAGGAACGCCCCGGGACCTGCCGGTCATCCTACGGTGAGCCCCAGCTGTTCAAAGGCCCGTTCAGACGCCTGCACAGAGGCCTTCACAGAGGCCCGTTCAGATGCTTCTGCACAGGGTGGGACCTCACCCGTCCGTCGCGATGGCGTTGAGGACGTTCATCCGGCCCGCCCGGAAGGCCGGGACGAGTGCGGCGAACAGTCCGACCAGCGCCGAGCAGGCGAAGACCGTGAGGATCGTCGGCCACGGGATCTCCAGGACCTTCAGACCCTCCAGAGCCAGCAGCTTCTGGGCTGCGGTGCCCCAGCCCATCCCCAGGCCCAGTCCGAGCAGCGCACCGAAGAGGGCGATGACCACGGACTCCAGGCGGATCATGCGGCGGAGCTGGCGGCGGGAGAGGCCGATGGCCCGCATCAGGCCGATCTCCCGGGTCCGTTCGACCACGGAGAGGGCGAGGGTGTTCACCACACCGAGCACCGCGACGATGATCGCGAGGGCGAGCAGGCCGTAGACAATGTTCAGCAGCTGGCCGACCTGGTTCTTCAGGTCCTCCTTGAAGTCGGCCTGGTTCTGCACCTTGTAGACCGGGTACTCGGCGAGCGCGCTCTTGAGGGCCGCGTACGCCTCCTTCTCCTTGCCCTCCTCGGCCTTGCCGAACATCGCCACGTTCTGCGGCATCTGGTCGGCGGCGATGTAGGAGGCCGCCGTGGTGATGTTGGTGTACATCGCGCCGCGGTCGATGTTGGTGTCGTCCGAGGTGATGGCGGCGACCTTCAGCTTCGCGCTCTCCCCGGACGTGAACGCGATGGTGAGGGTGTCCCCGACCTTGACGCCGTGCTTCTCGGCGTAGTCCTCGCCGACCGACATGGCGTTCTTCTCGTACGCCTTCGCCAGGTCGCCGGAGAGGGCGGTGCGGCGGACGTCCTGCTGGTACGTCGGGTCGGTGGCGGTGACGCCCTCGTCGACCGTCTTGCCGTTCGGGGCGGTGATCTTCGCCTTGATGTACGTGTAGTCCGTCAGGTGCTCCAGGCCGGGCACGGCGTGCAGCGCCTCGGCGGCCTGGGGCACGATCGGGCGGCCCGCGCCGCTGTCCTGGACGATGAAGTCCGCGCCGACCGACTTGTCGAGCTCCTCGGTGGCCGAGGCCACCATGGAGGAGCCGACGACGGAGAGGCAGGCCACCAGGGCGAGCCCGATCATCAGGGCCGCGCCGGTCGCCCCCGTACGCCGGGGGTTGCGCAGCGCGTTGCGCTCGGCCAGCCGGCCGACCGGGCCGAAGAGCCGCAGGACGACCACGCTGAGGACCCGGACGACGACACCGGCCAGCAGCGGGCCGATCACGATGAAGCCGATCAGGGTCAGCAGCACACCGACGGCGAGGAACCCCGAGCCCTCGGTGGCCTTGTCGGCCTGCGTCGTCGCCCACAGGGCGGCGCCGCCGGCCCCGGTCAGGACGAGGCCGATCCCGGCCCTGATCCAGCCGGACTTGGCGTCGGCCGGGGTCCCGGCGTCGCGGAGGGCGGCCATCGGGGAGACCTTGCCGGCCCGGCGGGCCGGGATGTACGCGGCGAGGACGGTGACGACGACACCCAGCACGAGGCCGATCACGGGGGTCGTCCAGGCGACGGTGAGGTCCCTGGTGGACAGCTCCATGCCCACGGCGCCCATCAGCTTCATCAGGCCGACGGCGAGTCCGATACCGGCGGCGACACCGAGGAGGGAGCCGACGATGCCGAGGAGGACCGCCTCCAGCAGCACGGACCGGTTGACCTGCTTGCGGCTGGAGCCGATGGCCCGCATCAGGCCGATCTCGCGGGTGCGCTGGGCGACCAGCATCGAGAAGGTGTTGACGATGAGGAAGATGCCGACGAGGAAGGCGATCCCGGCGAAGCCGAGCATCGCGTACTTCATGACGTCCAGGAAGGCGCCCATGGAGTCCTTGTTGGCGTCGGCGGCCTCCTTCTGGGTCTGCAGCTTGTACGCGGCGGAGCCGTCGAGGGCCACGGCCACGTTCTTCTTGAGCTGGGTGTCGCTGACGCCGCTCTCGGCGGTCACCAGGATCTGGGTGAAGACGTCGGGGGCGCCCAGCAGATGCTTCTGGGCGGTGGCGGTGTCGAGGTAGACGACGGCCGCGCCCGGATTGGTGACGGTGAAGGACGCGATACCGCTGATCTTCGCCTTGATGTCACCGGTGACGGCTATGGTGCGCAGCTCGTCGCCGATCTTCAGCTTGTGCTTCTTCGCGGTGTCACCGTCGACCATCATCTCGGTGGGGCCGCGGGGTGCGTGTCCGGAGGTGATCTCCATCGAACGCAGGTCGTTCTCGGTCCAGTTGCTCGCGATGGTGGGGGCGCCGGTATCGGAGCCCATGTTCTTGTTCTCGCTGTCGACGACGGTCACCGCCATCGAGAAGGCGGCCCCCTCCGCCTTCTTCACGCCCTCGGCCTTCTCGACCTGCTGGACGAGTGAGGCGGGCAGGGAGGCCGGCTTGCCGTTGTCGGGCTGCTCGTCGTTCTCCTGGGCGTCCTTCGGGCTGACCGTGACGTCCGGGGAGGACACGGCGAAGAGCTTGTCGAAGGTGGTGTTCATCGTGTCGGTGAAGACGAGCGTGCCGCAGACGAAGGCCACGGAGAGCAGCACCGCCACCGCGGAGAGGGCCATCCGGCCCTTGTGCGCGAAGAAGTTGCGCATCGAGGTCTTCCAGACAGTCATGACGTCCGCCCACGTGCGTCGAAGTGCTTCATGCGGTCGAGGACCTGGTCCGCGGTCGGGTTGTACATCTCGTCGACGATGGAGCCGTCGGCAAGGTAGAGCACCCGGTCCGCGTAGGAGGCGGCGACCGGGTCGTGGGTGACCATGACGATGGTCTGGCCCAGCTCGTCGACCGACTTGCGGAGGAAGGAGAGCACTTCGGCCCCGGCCCGGGAGTCCAGGTTCCCCGTCGGCTCGTCACCGAAGATGATCTCCGGCTGGGCGGCGAGCGCCCTGGCGACCGCGACACGCTGCTGCTGACCGCCGGAGAGCTGGGTGGGGCGGTGCTTGAGGCGCTCGGCGAGCCCGACGGTCTCCACGACCTGGCGCAGCCAGTCGGCGTCGGGCCTGCGGCCCGCGATGTCCATCGGCAGCGTGATGTTCTCCAGCGCGTTGAGCGTCGGGAGCAGGTTGAACGCCTGGAAGATGAAGCCGATCCGGTCGCGCCGGAGCTGGGTGAGCTTCTTGTCCTTGAGCTTGGTGATCTCGGTCTCGTCGAGGAAGATCTCGCCCGACGTCACCGTGTCGAGACCGGCCAGGCAGTGCATCAGCGTCGACTTGCCGGAGCCGGACGGGCCCATGATCGCCGTGAACTGCCCGCGGGCGATGTCCACGTCGACGTGGTCGAGCGCGACGACCCGGGTCTCCCCGCTGCCGTAGGCCTTGACGACCTGCCGCGCTCGCGCCGCGACGGCCGTACGCCCTCCAGTGCCCCCGTGCCTGGGAATGGTTACAGCCGTTGTCACGGTATGTCTCCTATATCGATTGATGACGTGCCGGTCGATGGCCTGCCGGTTGTCTGCCGGACCATGTCGATGGATGACTGGACGTCGTTGAGTACGGTCCAAGTCTGGGTTCAGCAAGCTGTCCGGCGCGATGGTGCCCAGCGCAGTCTTGAGGTGGGGTTTTCCCCACCCTCCCCCCTGCTGCCGGCCCCAGGCGCGACGTAAGAACAGGTTAAGGAAACGCCCTCGCTCTCCACGTCCTCCGCCGGGAGGAAGGGGCCCTGGCCACTATGAGGGGGTGCCCCCTAGGGGGAGTCGTCCTCCGGAGGGAGGCGGGGTCAGGGTCGCTCCGGGAACCGGGGGCCGGAAGCGTGGCGTCCACCGATGGGCATGAGCACCAACGGCCCGAAGGAGTTGGGATTGACCGCCACAGCCACCCGTTACCTCCATCTCGTCCGGCACGGCGAGGCGACACCGGACGAGAGCGGTCTGACGGAGAACGGCCGCCGCCAGGCCACCCTGCTCGGCCGCCGCCTCCAGGGCATCCCCTTCGCGGCGATCCACCGCCGACCGGGATGAGACAGTGCCCCGGGAGATACGTGCATAGGGAAGGAAAACCGGTGGGCGGCACGGAAGCCAGGAACGGCACGGGCGGTACGGACGGTGCGGAGGGCCCCGGAGACCCGCCCACCCCGGGCGGCACCCCCGTGCCGGCCGCCGGGCCACCCCCCGCCGCCCTCACCACCCCCCGGGGCCGCCGCCCCGTCGTCGCCGCCCTCATGCTCGGCATGGCGCTGGCCGCCATGGACGGCACCATCGTCTCCACCGCCGTACCCCAGATCGTCGGCGACCTCGGCGGCTTCGCCGTCTTCTCCTGGCTCTTCTCCGGCTACCTGCTGGCCGTCACCGTCACGCTCCCGGTGTACGGGAAGCTCTCCGACACCTTCGGCCGCAAGCCGGTCCTGATCGCCGGGATCATCCTCTTCCTCGTCGGCTCCCTGCTCTGCGCCGCCGCCTGGAACATGGGCGCTCTCATCGCCTTCCGCGTCATCCAGGGCCTCGGCGGCGGCGCCCTCCAGGGCACCGTCCAGACCATCGCCGCCGACCTCTACCCACTGAAGGAACGCCCGCGCATCCAGGCCAGGTTGTCCACCGTCTGGGCCACCTCGGCGGTCGCGGGACCCGTGGTCGGCGGGCTGCTCGCCGGGTACGCCGACTGGCGGTGGATCTTCCTCATCAACCTGCCGGTCGGCGCCATCGCCCTCTGGCTGGTCGTGCGCCACCTCCACGAGCCCGCACGCCCCCGTCCGCACACCCGCCCCCGTATCGACTGGGCGGGCGCCCTGGCCGTCTTCGCCACCGGCACCCTGCTGCTCACCGCCCTCGTCCAGGGCGGAGTCGCCTGGCCGTGGCTCTCGGCGCCCTCGCTCGGCCTGTTCGCGGCGAGCGCGGCGCTGGCCGCCCTGACCGTCGTCATCGAACGGCGGGCGGCCGAGCCGATCATCCCGGGCTGGGTCTGGCGCCGCCGCACGATCGCCTCGGTCAACCTGGCGCTGGGCGCGATGGGGCTGCTGATGGTCGCGCCGACCGTCTTCCTGCCCACGTACGCGCAGTCGGTGCTCGGCCTCGGCCCGATCGCCGCCGGGTTCGTGCTGTCCGTCATGACCCTGAGCTGGCCGGTCTCGGCGGCCCTCTCCGACCGGGTCTACAACCGCATCGGCTTCCGGCTCACCGCCATCATCGGCATGAGCGCCGCCCTGCTGGTCCTGCTGGCCTTCCCGCTGCTGCCCTACCCCGGTGAGCCCTGGCAGCCCGCCCTGATCATGCTGCTGCTCGGCGCGGCCCTCGGCCTCTTCCAGCTCCCCCTGATCGTGGGCGTGCAGTCGACGGTGGGGTGGGCGGAGCGCGGTACGACGACGGCGTCCGTCCTCTTCTGCCGCCAGGTCGGCCAGAGCATCGGCGCGGCCGTCTTCGGGGCCGTGGCGAACAGTGTGCTGGCCGCACGCCTCCTCGACGCCCCCGTACCCGGCCTCCCCGACGACCTGGACGCGGTCGCCCGCACCCTGGAGGACCCGGGGGCGCTCTCGGCGGCGGCGACGGACCACCTGCGGCGGGCGGTGGACGCGGCGGTGGACCACGTCTACACCGGCGCGGCCGGGGCGGCGGCCCTGGCCCTGCTCACCCTCATCGCCCTCGCGCCACGCCGCTTCCCGGTCATCAGCGAGGCGGCCATCGACTCGCCGGAGGCCCGCCCGGGCGACCCGCCCGGCGCGAGGTGAGGGCCGCCGGCTGCGGTTGCACCCGCGACCTCAGACGCGGCGGACCCGCCAGAGCCACGCCGCCGTCGCGGACGCCAGGACGAGCGCCGCCAGGTTGGCCACGAGGGCCGGGCCGCCACCCGCAGGCCCGGCGTCGGACAGGTTCCAGACGGTCATGGCGACGCTCGGCAGGCCGAAGGCGAGCAGGAAGCCGACGACCTTCCGGCCTGCGGTCCAGTGCACCGAGGTGCAGAGAAGGACCGCGCCGGTGATGCGCACCAGACCGCCGACCAGCGGGCCGCCGTCGTCGGGGAAGGCCATCCCGAAGAGCTGCGCGAGGGCCAGCATCAGGAGCGGAACCAGGGGGTGCACCTTCCCGCGCCGGACGGGTGCGCCGGATCCGCCCCAGGCCGGGGCGGCGGTGCTCCCCGACTCGGCCAGCGCCGTGGCCGCGATGGTCCGGGGGTCGCCCAGCTCCGCGAGGATCTCGCCGATGACGGCGTCGGGGCGCTCGGCGCGCGTCACCTCGATGTGTTCCGCGAGGTCGGCGAGGAGTTCCTGACGGCGGTCGGCGGGAAGGGCGGAGGCCTCGCGCTCCACGGCCGAGAGATAGTCGCGTACGGGGTCCTGAGAGGTCTTCATGCGAGGTCTCCGGTGGAAGGGTGCGGGGTGGCCAGGAAGGTGTCGACGGCGTCGCGGAAGCCGGGCCAGACACGGGTGAACTCGTCGAGCGCGGCCCGGCCGCTGTCGGTGAGCGCGTAGTAGCGGCGGGGCGGCCCGGAGGCCGACTCCTGCCAGGTGGTGGTGACCAGGTCGTCACGGCGGAGCCGGGAGAGCAGCGGGTAGACCGTGCCCTGGCTGGTGGCCAGGGCACCGGATTCCTCCAGCGCCTGGAGGAGCTCCACGCCGTAGCGGGGGCGGTCGCGCATCAGAGCGAGTACGCAGTACTCCAGGACGCCCTTGCGCAGCTGGGCGGCCGCCCGGGCCTGCTTGCTCGAATCATCTGGTCCCATGCGATGCAAGGTACCTGGTCGAACAAGTTGATGGGAAGGGGGCCCTCATTCCGCCGCGGTCTCCTGGGGTCGTACGCCAGCCTCCTGGGGTCGTACGTCAGCTTCTTGCAGCCGCCCGGCCGCCACCTCCGCCCACACCGTCTTCCCGATCGGGTTGCGCGGCTCCCACCCCCACCGCGACGCCAGGCACTCCACCAGGAACAGCCCGCGCCCCGACTCCCGGTCGGCCGTCGGCAGCACCGCCTCCTCGGGCGTCCGGCCGAGCCGCGCGTCCGCAACCTCGATCCGGAACCGGCTCGCGGCCCCCTCGTAGTCCACCCGCACCGCGAACTCCCTTCCCGGCGTACTCCCGTGCCGCACCGCGTTGGCAGCGAGCTCCGCCACCACCAGCGCCACGGTGCACGACGCGTCCGCCATCGGCCCGAACCCCCACTGCCCCAACTGCCGTACCACGGCGTGCCGCGCCTCCTGCGCGCCCTGCGGCGTGGAGGGGAACTGCCGGGACAGCGAGCCGTAACCGTTGCCGTCGAGCCCGAAACCGCGCGCGGCGGGCGGGTCCTCCTGTCGCCCGTCGGTCTCCGTCGCCGTCGTCGTCCTCTTGCCGCTCATGCCGGTCATCCGCTCGCTCGACGCTCCTCACGTCACCCGCACGTGCGGGTTCCGTGACGTTCCGTACTCAAGAGTCGGCCGTCCGCCCTAGCCTCGAAAGGTGACAGCGCCTTACCTCGCAGGCCGTAAGGAACGGAAGTGACGCCGTGGCCAAAGCAATTGACCCGCAGGCCTCCATGGCCGCCCTCTTCGGCACCCGTGTGCGCAAGCTCCGCGAGGCGGCCGGACTCACCCAGACCGAAGTGGGTGCCCGCACCCACGTGGTCGGCAGCCGCATCACCCAGATCGAACGCGCGACCGGAGCGAAACCGACGCTGGAGCTGACCCGGTCCCTGGACCGGGAGCTGGTGGCGGACGACCTGTTGATCGACCTGTGGCCGTTCGTACAGCGGGAGGCCTTTCCGGACTGGTCGCAGGCGTTCATCGCCTACTCGGCGCGGGCCAAGGTGATCCGCGAGTATGCCTCGCACGCCGTGCCTGGCCTGCTGCAAACCCCGGAGTACGCGCGGGCGTTGCTGAGCGTCGGCTACTCGCTGCGGGACGCCGACCATCTGGAGGAACGCGTCACGGCCCGGCTCGACCGCCAGAGGCGGCTCACCGGTCCGGACCGGCCGCACCTGTGGATCATCCTCGACGAGGCCGTGCTACGTCGGCCGGTCGGGGGAAAGGCGGTGATGCGCGGCCAGTTGGAGAGGCTGCTCCGGCTGGCCGAGGAGCCCGGCATCACCCTTCAGGTGCTGCCGTTCGACCAGGGCGAGCACGGCTCGCTGGGCGGCTCCCTGACCGTGCTCGTCATGCCGGACGGCTCCGAAGTGGCCTACACCGAAGGCGCGCACAACGGTCAGCTGACCGAGGAACCGGACGAGGTCGAACGGTTCGTTCTGACCTACGATCAGCTCAGGGCGATGGCGCTCCCGCCGTTGATGTCGCTCGACCTGATCCGATCCGTGCTGGAGGCCGATTACCGTGGAAGCCGCGTCCCGTCCCGACCTGACCGCCGCCGCCTGGCGCAGCAGCAGCTACAGCAACCAGGAAGGCGGCAACTGCGTGCAGGTGGCGGACGGATTCCCCGGCGTCGTCCCCGTCCGTGACAGCAAGGACCCGGGCGGCCCCGCACTCGTCCTCCCCGCCACCGCCTGGACCGCCTTCATCGACGCCGTGACCGCCGCATAGGCCGCGCACGCCCCTCGGGAACGCGGCGATCGCCCCGGATCGCCGCGTTGGTAGGCTGTCGCGCCGCCTGCCGCCCGTAGGAGCCGCGCAGTTGGCACCCACCGCCCGCCCAGTCACGAGGTGCCCGTTGAACGCAGGTCGCAGCAGGAGCCCCAAGAGCGGAAGAACCGGCGTCGTCGCCGCCGTCGCGGGAGCCGTGGTCCTCACCGCGCTGACCGCCCCGCCGGCACAGGCCGCGCCCACCGGGCTCGCCGTCACGGACGTCGTCGTCAACAAGGGCAAGCCCATCGTGGTCGGGACCTCGGACATCAAGCAGCCCTCCATCACGTTCCGCATCACCTTCCCCCCGGGGTACACCACCGAGAAGCCGTTGATGTACGACGCGTACCCGTTCCTCTACCACGGGACGACGGCCGCGAAGGGTGAGCGCGGCGGGCTCCGGGTGGGGGGATGGGTCTGCTACGAGACCGTCGCCCGCTCCGCCCGGTGCGAGGGCACGATGTTCATCGACCCGCGCTACGACCTCGACGCGAACAACGACGCCACCCAGTGGAAGATCGGCCTCGCCCTGCGCCTGTACAAGACCGACGGGCAGCTCAAGGCCGAGGAGTTCAAGACGGCCCCCGGCACCGTCCAGCTCAAGCGCTGGGGCAAGGCCACCGTCAACGCCTCCCCCGAGCCGGTGAAGAAGGGCAAGAAGCTCACCGTCACCGGGAAGCTGACCCGCGCCGACTGGGCGAAGCACACGTACACCGGGGTCGCGGGCAGCGCCAGGCTCCAGTTCCGCAAGAAGGGCAGCTCGGCCTACACCACCGTGAAGACGGTGAAGTCGAACTCCACCGGCGCCCTGAAGACCTCCGTCACCGCCTCGGTGGACGGCTACTGGCGCTGGACCCACAACGGCTCCTCCACCACGGGTCCCGCCACCTCCTCCGCCGACTACGTCGACGTCCGCTGACGACCCGGTCCCGTAACGCCGTGCCGTCCGCCGAACGCGAGCAGACCGGGCCCGCCTGGGGCACCTTCCTGGAGCTGGAATCCCCCGACAAGGGGCCGCTGCACGCGCGGCTGACCCGGGCACTGCGCACCGCGGTCACCGGCGGGCGCCTCGCCGCGGGCAGCACTCTCCCCCCGAGCCGGGTGCTGGCGGCGGACCTGGGATGCTCACGGTGGGTGGTGACCGAGGCGTACGCCCAACTCGTCGCCGAGGGCCACTTCGAGGCCCGCAGCGGCTCGGCCACCCGCGTACGGGCCCCTACCAACGGCTCCGTACGCGGTGGCGCGAGGGAGGGCGGGGGCCGCTGGGTCCCTCGGTACGACCTGCTGCCGGGCGTCCCCGACCTCCGCGCGTTCCCGCGTAAGCGGTGGGCCGACATGGTGCGCGCGGCGACCACCGAGCTGACCTGGGACGAGCTGGGCTACCCCGACACGGCGGGGCTGCCACGGCTGCGCCGACAGCTCGCCGCCTACCTCGCGCGCGGGCGCGGCGCCCGGGTGGAGCCCGGACAACTCGTCGTCTGCGCAGGCACGTTGGACGCGGTCATGCGGCTGTGCCGGGGGCTACGGGCTGCCGGGCACACCCACGTGGCGGTCGAGGACCCCGGCTGGACACAGCTGCGGCTCACCGTGGCGGCCGCCGGGCTGACGCCCATCCCGGTACCCGTGGACGCGGACGGGCTGCGGGTCGACCTCCTGCGCCGGGCCACCGGCGTCCGGGCCGTGATCGTGGCCCCGGCCCACCAGTTCCCCACCGGCGTCGTCCTCGCCCCCGCCCGCCGCGCCGGACTCGCCGACTGGGCACGGGAGGTGGACGGCCTGGTCATGGAGGACGACTACGACGCCGAGTTCCGCTACGACCGCCATCCCGTGGGCGCTTTGCAGGGGGTCGCGCCGGAGCATGTCGCCCTGCTCGGTTCGCTGAGCAAGACGCTTTCCCCCGCCGTACGGCTGGGCTGGATCGCCGCTCCCGAGCGGTGGACCGCCGCCCTCACCGCGAAGGACACCGGGGGCACCCCGCCGCCCGTCATCGACCAGGACGCCTTCACCCGCTTCGTCTCCTCCGGCTCGTACGACCGCCATCTGCGGGCCTCCCGCCTGCGCTACAAACGCCGCCGCGACCATCTCCTTCGCGAACTCGCGGCCCGGCTGCCCGGACAGCCCGTCGGCGGGGCGGCCGCCGGGTTCCACCTGCTGCTGCCCCTGAGCGACTGCCCGGCGGGCGCGGTGGTGGACGAGGCCGCACGGGCGGACGTACGCCTGGCGAGCCTGGACGACTACCGTGCCGTCCCGGGCGAGGCGGAAGCGCCGACGGCCTCCGCCCTCGTCGTCGGCTACGGGAACCTCACCGACCAGGCCGTGCCGGACGCCGTCCAGCGCCTGGCCCGCGCCATCGAACGCGTACGGGCCCACGAGCACGGCCACTGACCACCTCCGTCAGGCGGCGGCCGGAGCCGGGCTCAGCGCCGCCGTGTCCAGGCGCTCCTTCAGCTGCCCCGGCAGCTCCAGCTCCACCGCCCCCAGGATCTCCTCCAACTGCTCCACCGAACTCGCCCCCACGATCGGGACCACCGGCCGGTCACCGGCCATCAGCCAGGCCAGCACCACCTGGTTCACGCTCGCCCCCAGCTCGTCGGCCACCTCGCCGAGCACCGCGAGGCGCCGCACAGTGCCCGGGTGGTCGTACGCCTCCGGCAGCGGCCTGTCCGGCCGCGTGTAGGCGCCCGAGATCAGCGACGAGTACGCCATGAGCGTCATGTCGGCCTCGCCCCGCACATAGTCCAGCAGCTCCTGCGTGACGTGCACATGGCCGGTCTCGGGCAGCCCCAGGTCGAAGCGCGGCTGGAGGTAGGAGTAGCGCTGCTGCACGCACGTGTACGGGGTCATCCCGGCCGCCCGGGCCGTGGCACGGGCCCGCTCGGTCAGCCAGGTCGCGTGGTTCGAGCAGCCGAGCACGTCCGCCTTCCCCGCCCCGACCAGCGCGTCGAACGCCTCGACCGTCTCCTCCAACGGGACGGTCCGGTCCTCGACATGGGCCCAGTACACGTCGATCCGCTCCGTGCCGAGGCGCCGCAGGCTGTCCTCCGCCGCCTTGCGGATGACGGGCCCCGACAGACCCTCGGCCGTCTCCAGTCCGGTGCCCGGCACGGTGGGCCGGGCACCCGTCTTGGTGGAGATCAGCACCTGGTCGCGCAGGGCCGGGCCCCGGGCGGCCAGCCACCGGCCGAGGGTGGCCTCGCTCTCGTCGCCGGTCCCGCCGGGCGCCCAGAACGCGTAGTTGTCGGCGGTGTCGAGGAGGTTGCCGCCCGCCTCCACGAACCGGTCCAGGATGGCGAAGGACGTCTCCTCGTCGACCGTCGTGCCGAAGGGCAGCGTACCCAGGGACAGGGCACTGGCCAGGGGACCGGTGGGTCCTCCGATACGGCGTCGCAGCATGCGGAACTCCTCGGGGTGTCCGGTTCTCGCCCCGGGCGGCGCCCGGCGGAACTGGCACCACCGTAGGCACCGAACGGATCGGTATCCCGGTCCGATTCCGCGGCGACAAACCAGACCGCTCGCTCCCCGGAACCGCTTGCCCCCGGACCGCTCGCCCCGGGGGGCACCGGCCGCGCTCAGCCCTCCCCCGCCCCCGCCGTCACCCGCCCCGTCAGCGCCGCCAGTGAGCTACGGACGTGCGCCATGTGCGCCTGGGCCTCCTCGCGGCCCTCCTCGTGCTCCCGCAGTACGCGCTCGGTCTCCCGGACGATCCGCTCCTCGCGCACCCGGGCCTCCGCCAGGATCTCCGCCGCCCGCGCCTCCGCGTCCTCCTGGCCGTGGCGCGCTGCCTCCCGGGTCTCCGCGAGGGCGCGGGCCGCCTCCGCGAGCAGGGCCTCCGCGCGCTCGGTCAGCTCCTGGTGGCGCGCCTCCAACTCCGCTTCGGCCGCGGCGATCTCGGCCTCGGCGGCCTGGTGGCGCTCCGCGTGCTCCTGCTCCTGGTGGGCCAGCACACTCGCCGTACGGCTCCGGGTCTGCGCCATGGCCTCCTCGGCCGCCCCGCGCACCTCCTCGGCCTCCTCGCGGGCCGCGGCGAGCACACCCTCCGCCTCCCGGACCGCCCCGGCGACCCGCTCCTCCGCCGCCGCCACCGCGGCCTCCCGCACCGCGTCGCCCGCCTCCCGCGCCGCGTCCGCCAGAGCCCGGCCCGCCACCTCGGCCGCGTCCGCCAGCTCCTGGCCCGCCGCCTCCGCATCCGCCCGCAGGGAAGCGGCCTGCTCCTCGGCCAGCGCCAGAAGGTGCTGCGCCCGCTCCCCCAGCTCCGCGTAATCCTGCTCGGGCAGCCCCGCCACGGTCTCCGCCAGCCGGGCCGCCTCCGCCGCCAGCTCCTGCGCCAGCCGCTCCAGCCGCACCACCTCCGCGAGCGCCGTGTCCCGCTCCGCCGACCTGGCCGCCACCGCCCGGTCCACCTGCTCCGGACGGTAACCACGCCCCCGCACACCGACCACGTCGAACGCGGACACCGGTCCAGCACTCATAGCCTGAAGCCCCTCTGCGACATACGGACACGCGGACGCACACGGGTCTCCCCGCGATACGTCAAGGATGCGGCAATTGGGGCCGGAAGTCGGAATCGATCAGGCGCTTTCAGGACGCAATGCGACCGGCGTCACACGCCCGGTACGCCACGAGGCACCCGATCCGTCCCCGGACCAGGTGCCTCGTACGACATCTACCGGCCAGCGGTACGGATCAGAGCAGACCGTCCCACATCTGCTCCAGCAGCACCGACCACCAGCTCTCCGGCGACGCCAGCGCCGCCGGATCCAGCGCCACCAGCTGTGCCTGGAAATCGACGGTCCAACGGCCCGCCTGCTCGGGGGTCAGCCCGAACCGGAGCCGCCACATCCGGCCCAGCAGCGCCATCGACCGCACGAACTCCGGCAGCCCCGTGTTCACGAACTGCGGCGCCACCGACTGGCCACCCGCACCCGCCTCCACCGGCACGGCCACGATGTTCGCCGTCCCGTACTGGACACAGATCGCCCGCCCGAAGTCCGTACCCATCACCAGGTACGACCCAGCATCCGGCGCCGCCTGCACCTGGCGCTGCACCGCCAGCTCACCCAGCGTCGGCACCACCGGCTGCCCCGGCTGCGCCCAGAAGAACGGCCCGAAATCGGCGGGCAGCCCCGCCCACACCAACGTACGGGCGACGATCTCGGGCACACCCTGACGCGACACCGCACGCTCATCGAACCGCAGGATCCCCTGCGGACCGAACGCCTGCAGCAACTCCTCGGCCACCGCCTCCGGCGGCAACGCCGGCGCGGGCGGCAACTGCGGCAGCGCGGCCCGCAGCGGAGCCGGCCGCGCCGGGCCGTCCGCCACCTGGTGCAGCTCACCCTGATGCGTCAGCAGATGCTGCATGCCCTGCTGACGGCTCGCGTGATCGGTGCCGTACGGCGCCACGCTGGTGATCCGCACCTGCGGCCAGGTCTCCCGGATCATCCGGGCGCAGTACCCGCCGGGCAGCTCACAGGACTCCAGCTCCGTGTGCAGCTCGATCACCTGCTGCGGCGGCACGTTCATCGCCCGCAGCTCGTGCAGCATCTGCCACTCGGGGTGCGGAGTACCCGGCGCCGAACGCCGGATCAGCTGCTGCTCACTGCCGTCCGGAGCCCGGAACCGCAACACCGCCTGGTAGCCCGGACCCACGGTCGGCAGACCGCTCGGCTGCTGCGGATAGCCGTACGCCGGCGGCGGCGGGGTGTGCGGGCCGCCGGACTGAGGCGTCTGCGGTACGGGGCCGTGGGCACCGCCCTGCGGAGCACCGGGCGGACCGGGCGGACCCGGAGGACCGGGAGGACCCGGGGGGTTGGGCGGGCCGGGGACCGGGATCGCGCCGGAGCTCGCGAACATCGTCTCGGCGTGGTGCATCCCGCCGGGGGGCGGTGTGGAGCCGGGCGGAGGCCCAGGAGGCCCAGGGGGCCCCGGCGGCCCGGGCGGCTGCGGGGCACCGGGGACACCGGGAGGGCCCGGGGGCAGCGGAGCTCCCGGGGCCCCGGGAGGGCGGGGCGTGCCCGAGGACGGGACACCCGCGCCGATGCTGCTCCCGTCGGCGAGCATCGTCGCCGCGTGGTGGACTCCGCCGCCGCCCGGAGGCGGCGTGGAGCCCGGCGGCGGGCCGGGAGGAGCGGGCGGGCCGGGCGGCGGGGTGGCGCCGGGCGGGCCGAGCTGGGAGACCAGCTGCGTCGGGATGTACCCGCCCGCCGGAGCACCGGGCGCACCCGGGCCCGAGGGCGGCGGCGTCGCACCCGGGTGTACGCCGGGGATCCCGGGCGCACCGGGCGGCGGCGGGGTCGCCGAACCCGCCCCACGCGAACCGCGCGGCGGGACCACGGCCTTGCTGGTCGCCGCGTCCGCGATGTCCCCGGCACCCGGGGAGGAGGCCTGCGGGCCCGCGGAGTCCGGGGCGCCCTGGCCGGGCCTGAGCGTGGGAGCAACCTGCGTACGCGGCAGCCGGCTGCCCCCCGACATCAGCGCGGTCGGCGCCTCCGCCGACACCACCGGTGGCGGGGCCTCCTCGTCGTCCGTCCCCGAGAGCGGCGGAGCGAACACCGTCGCGGGCAGCGGAACGGCCCCGTCGTCGGAGTCGAAGGAGTTGGTGTCCGTACCGGCCCACGGGGTCGCGTCGGCGGGCACGCCATCGGAGGCCGTGGGCTCGTAGGCCGCCCCGCCCGCGCTGCCGCCCGCGGCGGGCCAGGAGGTGGAGGAACCACCGGAAGAAGGGGCGGGAGCGGGAGTGGCCGGGGCCGGTACCGCGTCCGCAGGGGCGGGCGCGGGCTCATCGGCGGGGGCGGGCGCGGACGTCCCGCCCGACGCCGGGCCTGACGCACGCCCGGCCGGCGTCGGAGCCGACGGTGACACCGATCCGTCGGAAGCAGAAGCAGAGGCGGAAGCAGAAGCAGCCGCGTCCGCCTCCTCCTCCGCCGCCCGCCGCTCCGCCCGGTGGTCCGGGATCCCCAGCTTGTCCGCCGCCTCCTGCAGCCACTCCGGAGGCGTCAGCAGGAACGACGTCTGGTTCAGATCCACCCGTTGCGGCGGCTCCGGCGCGGCGGCCGGCGCACCCGCCGGAGCCCCGTACTCCTCCTCGTACCGCCGGATCACCTCACCCACCGGCAGCCCCGGCCACAACGTCGCCTCGCCGCTGTCCCGGGCGATCACCAGCCGCTGACGACCACCGTCCGAGACCGGACCCTCCGCCCGGTCCTCGGCCCACACCACGAACCCCAGCTCGAACTCACGGACCCGGACCTCACGGTGCTGGTACGCGGGCACGTCACCGTTGACCCACTCGTCCGCCCGCTCCTGCGCCTGCGCGAAAGTCACCACCGCGCTCACCCCTCCACCGGGACGGCGCGCGCGAAGCCACCGTCCACCATCAGGTTCGCCACCGTCTCCAGCTCCGGCGGGTTGCCCGCCAGCCGCTGGAGGAAGACGTCGAAGTCCGCACCGCAGGGCAGCAACAACCGCTCCACGCGCTCCTGCACGCTCCAGCCGTCCTGGTCCCGGGCATCGTCGTACGGGCAGAACCACACCGAACCGACGTCCTGCCCCCGCACCTTCACGGCCAGGATCCCGCCCTGGGCGAAAGCGACGCCCAGGTAGTCCTTGGTGAAGTGGTCCCGCAGACACTTGTTCACGTACACCAAGTCGTTCACAGCCGCCTCGTCACGCACCGTGAAGAACGGCTGGTCCACCAGCAGCCCCAGCTCGGCATCCAGCGCGGCCCCGACGGGGGCCGAACCGCCCGCCGCCTTGAGGAAGGAGCGGTAGGCGCCCGGCAAGCGGTAACCGAGATCCTCCTCGACGCCCTGGACCTGCTGCTCGCTCACCGCGACCGCACCCTTGGGCAGCCGGAAATGCGCCGGACGGGTCTCCTGCAACGGGCGCGTACCCCGCCGGTTCTGGTCCACCTCCGCCGTCGCCAGACCACCGTGATGACGCAGCAGCGCCTTCACCTCGACCGGCACCAGCTCCATCCGCCGGCCACCCGACACGTGGTGCCAGGTCCAGCCGTGCGGCGTCGCCACCGCCTCGATCGTGTCCCACAGCTCATGGCCGGACGCCGCCATCGCCGCGTTCGCCGACACGTAATCGGTCAGCCGCAGCTCGTCGACACCGAACCCCTGCGGAGGGTCGGCGATCTCGGCCGCGGCCCGCGCGTACGGCGAGAAATCCGGATGGCCGCCGTCGCCCACACGCACACCTCTGGGATGGCGGGACGCCCGGACCGGGTCCGGGAAGTGCACGACCTGACCGGCATAGGCCGCGTTCGGTGGCACGGCTTGCTGCCCGAGCCGACCTGTCGTCATGGCGGTTGCCCCCTGCTGCGTCTGGTGGTTCCGCACAGCCTAAGCGGTGGGGCAACAGGGGGTCCCGCCCCGCCGATTCCGTCACCGACGGTCACATTCACGTGACGGTGAGGCGACGGTCCCGCACCTTCCGGCGACACGCGCACACGTTTCCCCCACCCAGCTTCCCCACCACCCTGCACATTTGGCAGGCTGTCCCCGCAACTCGGGGGATTGCAGGGAGGGACGACCGCACCATGCATTCAGCACAAACAGTCACCAATGGAACATCAGGGGACCCGCGACTCAACTGGAGCAGCACCGAGACCAGCCGCACGCCTCACCTGCTCCACCGCCGCGACGGGATCCTCCCCGCCGTGGCCGCCGCGCTGTCCGTACGCGGAGAGACACTCACCTGCACCGCCGGCAAGGGGGACCAGCCGCCGGCCCTGCACCCGCTCATCCAGGATTTCCTCGACACCCTCACCAGCGGCCAGCGCGAACGCTTCACCGGCCGCTGCCCCGAGGCCATACTGCTCTCCCGGCAGCTCACCGCCACCGAGAGCGGCCGCTCCAAACGCGCCCAGCGAAAACCCCTGACCAACGGGGAAGCCCGCCGCGCGCTCAAACACTCCCGGCTCACCGCCCGCCGCATCCGCGAGGACGGCGACCCGCTCCACGGAAGCTACGCACCACCCTGCCGATCCTGTTCGGCGCTCCTCTCCCACTTCGGCGTACGCCCCGTCGACCTCACCACCACCGGCGCCGCGACCACCGCCGAGAAGGGCTGACCGCCCACCGATGCACGACCAGCACCCGCACCTTCCGCAGCAGCAGCACAACTCCACCCGCTTCCCCGTCGCCGTCGACGCCGCCCTGCGCACAGCGGGGTGGCAACCCGGCCGCTGGGACATCCGGCAGGCCGAGGAATGGGCCGACGCCCTGCGCGCCCACACCTCGCCCGCCGGGCACCGGCACGCGGTCTTCCCGGCGGCGGTCGAGGCCTGGGCGGAGTTCGGGGCCCTGCACATCACGGCGACCGCACCGGGCCGGCACATCGCACCCGCCGCCGTCCGCATAGACCCGCTGCACGGGCTGCACCTCGCCCGCACACTGGGCGACCTGGGACGAGCCCTGGAGACGGAGGTCGCCCCGCTGGGGGCGGAGGGCGAGGAACAGGCCGTCCTCGCGATCGACACCGAGGGACGGGTCTACGGCATCGACCACACGGGCGACTGGTTCCTGGGCCAGGACATCGACGAGGCCCTGGCGACGCTGATCACGGGGACGCAACCGGCACGCCTGTCCAGCCCGCCCGGCTGACGCGGCCCAGCGACCGACCGGCCCATCCGGCTGACGCGGACCCGACCGACCGGCCCAGCCCCTCCGGCCGCCTCAGCCGGACGGGCCGGAAGCGTCCGGCAGCACCGCCGACACCCGGAACCCGCCCGCGTCCGTAGGACCGGACACGAACACACCCCCCAGCCCCAGCACCCGCTCCCGCATCCCCACCAACCCGTTCCCCCCGCTCGGCAGCCCCGCATCCGCCGCCGCCGCGTCCGAAGGACCGTTCTCCACCTGCATCGCGACCTCGGCCCCCCGATGCGCCAGCCGCACCCACGTCTTCGCCCCCGCCGCATGCTTGTGCACGTTCGTCAGCGCCTCCTGCACCACCCGGAACGCCGTCTGCTCGACCTCCGGCGCATACGGACGCAGCTCACCGTCCACCGACAGCTCCACCACCATCCCCGCCTGCCGCGACTGCGCCACCAGCGCCTCCAGCTCGCTCAGCCGAGGCCCGTCCTCCGACGCCGCCGCCGCGGCCGCCGCAGCCGCCTGCCCCACCGACGCCAGCGGAACCGCACCCCCACCCGCCGCAACAGGCGCGATCAGCGCATCCCCGCTCCGCAACACCCCGAGCATCTCCCGCAACTCCGTAAGCGCCTGCCGCCCCATGTCCCCCACCAGCGCCGCGTTCCGCACCGCCTTCGCCGGGTCCTTCGGGGCGACGGCCTGAAGCGCCGCAGCATGGACCACCATCAAGCTCACCCGGTGGGCCACCACGTCATGCATCTCCCGCGCGATCCGGGTCCGCTCCTCCGTCCGCGCCCACTCGGCCCGCTCCTCCGCCCGGTCCGCCAGCAGCGACAGCTCCCGCTCCAGCGAGTCCGCCCGCTCCCGCAGGCTCTCCATCAGACGGCGCCGCGCCCCTATGTAGAGGCCGAACAACACGGAGGGGGCCGTCAGCCCCACCGACATGAAGACGGACACCAAGGGCACATACCAGTCCCCCGGCCCGAAATCAGCCTGCTCGGCAACGCTCTGGCGCAGCCGTACATAGGTGACGATGAACGTCCCCACCAACGACATCCCCGCCAGGACGACGGTGATCCGGCGCGGCACCTCGGATGCGGCCAGCGTGTACAGGCCCACCAGGCCCATCAGGAAGCCCATCTCGGCAGGCGTCGTCGCGATCGAGACCAGCACCACGGCGATCGGCCACCGCCGCCGTACGAGCAGCACCGAACCCGCGAGCAGCCCGAACACCACACCCACCGGCGTCGGCAACCCGGTGTTCCCGGCGAAATCAACCCCCTCCAGGCCACACTCCAGCGCCGATACCAGCGCCAGTCCCACGTCCAGGGCGACACTGCGCCGCCGTTCCCACCACCAGTAGCCGCGGGTGGTCGATCCCGCCGCCTCCCGGTCTGCCCCCGTTGCGGTCATGGCATCCAGCCTACGGGCGGCCGCATCCCATTTTCCGGTGACCGGCAACAGCACGTTCCGCGTTCGAACGAGCACGAAACACGCGCCGATCGCCCGAAATGGCGAATCGACCGCGTTTTCGACCCGAGCGTCCGCATACCGGACGACGCTCTTCCTATGACCGAGACCCCAAGCAAGTACGCCGACTTCGAGGGCCTCCGAGCCCAGGCGGTGGCGCTGCGCCAGGAAGGGCTCAGCCGCGTCAGATCCGCGACCGCCTCCAGGTCGACAACAACGACCTCCTGAACCGCCTCCTCCAGGGGGACCGCACCGGAGTGGACGAAGCGGCCCCGCGCCAAGGACCCCTCAGCCCTGGAGTACTGGGCAGACCTCGCGAAGACGGATGGCGCATCGTTCGGCAAGACCACGCTCAAGAAGCACAACCCGAAGCCCAACCGCAAGAACGTCGGCACGGGCTATCGGGGGTGTCCGGTCATCCAGGTCCAGCAAAGCGCTGACCTCTACCGTCGCATCGAGGGGTGATGGTGCGGCATAGTAGGCGGCAGCGTTTTCGGGTGAGGTCTCTCTCTGCCCGGCTGACGCGTGTTCCGCCGTAGTGTAATTGGCAGCACGGCACCCTTTGGAGGTGTTCGGTCTAGGTTCGAGTCCTAGCGGCGGAGCGACTTCGCGGGCCCCGACCACACCGGTCGGGGCCCGCCCCCATTCCCCGCCGAAACACCCCCGGTATCCTGCGGATGACCACCACCCGAAGCCGAAGGGCACATCCGTGAGCGCAACCAGCCCGGCAGCCGTCGTCGTCCTCGCAGCGGGTGAGGGCACCCGTATGAAGTCGAAGACACCCAAGGTCCTGCACGAGATCTCCGGGCGCTCGCTCGTCGGACATGTCGTCGCCGCCGCCCGTGAGCTGGACCCCCAGCACCTCGTCGTGGTCGTCGGTCACGCCAGTGAGCAGGTCACCGCGCACCTGAACGCCGGCGCCGCCCCCGTGCGCACCGCCTTCCAGGCCGAGCAGAACGGGACCGGGCACGCCGTCCGCATGGGGCTCGAAGAGCTCGGCGGGTCCGTCGACGGCACCGTGATCGTCGTCTGCGGCGACACCCCGCTGCTCTCCGGCGAGACGCTCGGCGCGCTCGCCGCCACCCACGCGGCCGACGCCAACGCGGTCACCGTCCTGACCGCCGAGGTCCCGGACTCCACCGGTTACGGGCGCATCGTGCGCGACGCGGCCTCGGGTGCGGTCACCGAGATCGTCGAGCACAAGGACGCCACCGACGAGCAGCGGGCGATCCCGGAGATCAACTCCGGGGTGTTCGCGTTCGACGGGTCGCTGCTGGCCGACGCGCTGGGCAAGGTGCGCACCGACAACAGCCAGGGCGAGGAGTACCTCACCGATGTGCTCTCCATCCTGCGCGAGGCGGGCCACCGGGTCGGGGCGTCCGTGGCGGGTGACCACCGGGAGATCCTCGGCATCAACAACCGGCTCCAGCTCGCCGAGGCGCGTCGGCTGCTGAACGAGCGGCTGCTGGAGCGGGCGATGCTCGCGGGCGTGACGGTCGTGGACCCGGCGTCCACGATGATCGACGCGACCGTGACGTACGAGCGTGACGCGGTCGTGCACCCGGGGACGCAGCTGCTGGGGACGACGCATCTCGCGGAGGACAGTGAAGTGGGGCCGAACTCGCGGCTCAAGGACACCGTCGTGCACGCCGGGGCCCGGGTGGACAACTCCGTGACGGACTCGGCCGAGGTCGGTCCGGGGGCGTCCGTGGGGCCGTACGCGTATCTGCGGCCGGGGACGCGGCTGGGGACGAAGGCCAAGGCCGGTACGTACGTGGAGATGAAGAACGCCACGATCGGCGAGGGGACGAAGGTCCCGCATCTCAGCTACGTCGGTGACGCGACCATCGGTGATCACACCAACATCGGTGCGGCCAGCGTCTTCGTGAACTACGACGGGGTGGCCAAGCACCACACGACGATCGGATCCCACTGCCGTACCGGTTCGGACAATATGTTTGTGGCACCCGTCACGGTCGGGGACGGGGTCTACACCGCCGCCGGGTCGGTCATCACGAAGGACGTCCCCTCCGGTTCGCTCGCCGTGGCGCGGGGCCAGCAGCGGAATATCGAGGGTTGGGTGGCCCGGAAGCGTCCGGGCAGCGCCGCGGCTCAGGCTGCTCAGGCGTCGCCGCAGGGAGCCGACGGCGAAAGCTGACCGGAATCAGGTGCGCCGGTGACGGCGTACCGTGATAGATGCTCACCCATTTCGGCTGGCTCGTTGCACATCGGGACCTATGCGTGCAGCGCCAGATACACGTCTGAGGAGACTGTGCTGTGACCGGGATCAAGACGACCGGCGAGAAGAAACTGATGCTCTTCTCCGGCCGCGCCCACCCCGAGCTGGCCGAGGAGGTCGCACATCAACTGGGTGTCGGTCTCGTGCCGACGAAGGCCTTCGATTTCGCCAACGGTGAGATCTACGTGCGGTTCCAGGAGTCGGCACGTGGCGCGGACTGCTTCCTGATCCAGAGCCACACGGCTCCGATCAACAAGTGGATCATGGAGCAGCTGATCATGCTGGACGCGCTGAAGCGCGCGTCGGCGCGTTCGATCACGGTGATCGTGCCGTTCTACGGGTATGCCCGTCAGGACAAGAAGCACCGTGGCCGTGAGCCGATCTCGGCGCGCATGGTGGCGGACCTGATGGCGACGGCGGGTGCGGACCGGATTCTCACGGTCGATCTGCACACGGACCAGATCCAGGGTTTCTTCGACGGTCCGGTGGACCACCTGTTCGCGCTGCCGATCCTGGCGGACTACGTGGGCGCGAAGGTGGACCGTTCCAAGCTGACGATCGTGTCGCCGGACGCGGGCCGTGTGCGGGTCGCCGACCGCTGGTGCGACCGGCTGGACGCGCCGCTGGCGATCGTGCACAAGCGCCGTGACAAGGACGTGCCGAACCAGGTCTCCGTCCACGAGGTCGTCGGTAACGTCGAGGGCCGGGTCTGTGTGCTGGTCGACGACATGATCGACACGGGTGGCACGATCTGTGCGGCCGCGGACGCGCTGTTCGCGCACGGTGCGGAGGACGTCATCGTGACGGCGACGCACGGTGTGCTGTCGGGTCCGGCGGCGGACCGGCTGAAGAACTCGAAGGTGAGCGAGTTCGTGTTCACGGACACGCTGCCGACCCCGGGTGAGCTGGAGCTGGACAAGATCACGGTGCTGTCGATCGCGCCGACGATCGCGCGTGCGGTGCGTGAGGTGTTCGAGGACGGTTCGGTGACGAGCCTCTTCGAGGAGCAGGGCTGACAGGGGGATCGACAACGGGCCCTGTGGCCCGCTGTTGATCCACTTTGGGGGACGGCCTCCACGCCGGGTAGACTCACCGAGTTGCTCGGCGAGGGAGGCCGTACCTGTGTGTACGGTGCTCCGTTATCGACGCGCTCTTCGTAGCAGGCCTGTCGTGGGCCGGGTGACCGTTCGAGATCCGTTTCCGACGGTTTCCGTCACCTGACGAGGAGTGCAACCATGGCTGAGATCAAGCTCGCCACCGAGGTCCGTACCGAGTTCGGCAAGGGCGCTGCCCGCCGTATCCGTCGTGCCAACCAGGTCCCCGCGGTCGTCTACGGCCACGGTGCCGAGTCGGTCCACATCACGCTGCCGGGTCACGAGCTGCTGCTCGCGCTGCGTACGGCCAACGTGCTGATCGGTCTGGAGATCGACGGCAAGGACACGCTGGTCATCCCGAAGGCCGTGCAGCGTCACCCCCTCAAGGGCACCATCGAGCACGTCGACCTGCTGACCGTGAAGCGCGGCGAGAAGGTCAACGTCGAGATCGCGGTGCACGCCGAGGGCGACCTGGCGCCGGGTGCCAACCTGCTCGAGTTCGTGCTGAACACGCTGCTCGTCGAGGCCGAGGCCACCCACATCCCCGAGTCCGTGACGGTCTCCGTCGCGGGCCTGGACGCCGGTGACTCGATCTCCGCCAAGGACATCCCGCTGCCGAAGGGCTCCGTGCTCGCCGGTGACGAGGACGCGATCGTGATCCAGGTCGTCTCCGCGCAGGCCGAGGAGCCGTCCGCGGAGGGCGAGACCGAGACCGTCGAGGCCTGAGCCCTCGCCGCTCCCGTTCGGCCTGCTTGACGCTTCACCTGCTTGACGTTCCACCTGCTTGACTGACGGGGTGGTGGTTCCCTTCCGGGGGAGCCGCCGCCCCGTTTGCCTGTGCCATGAGTCGTATGCCGTATGTGAGGAGACCGAGCGCTGATGTCCGACGCCACCGACCCCTGGCTCATCGTGGGCCTCGGCAATCCCGGCCCCGAGTACGCGGCGAACCGGCACAACGTCGGGTTCATGGTGGCCGATCTGCTGGCCGAGCGGATCGGCGGGAAGTTCAAGCGGGCGCAGAAGGCGCAGGCGCAGGTGGTGGAGGGGCGGATCGGTCCGCCGGGTCCGGGGAGCCGGCGGGTGGTGCTGGCGAAGCCGATGGCGTACATGAATCTGTCGGGCGGGCCGGTGACGGCGTTGCGGGACTTCTACAAGGTGCCGTTGGACCATGTCGTGGCGGTCCACGACGAGCTGGACATCGATTACGGGATGTTGCGGCTGAAGCTGGGGGGCGGGGACAACGGGCACAACGGGCTGAAGTCGATGACGAAGTCGATGGGTCCGGGTTATCACCGGGTGCGGTTCGGGATCGGGCGGCCGCCGGGGCGGATGCAGGTCGCGGATTTCGTGCTGAAGGATTTCGGGTCGGTGGAGCGCAAGGAGCTGGCGTTCCTGGTGGACCGGGCGGCGGACGGGGTGGAGTGTCTGTTGGCGGAGGGGCTGGAGCGGGCGCAGAGCGCGTACAACTCCTGACCGGCCGCGCGGATGGGTCCGACTGTACGATCGCGGCTCATGACATACGTCCGTAGCGTCGCGGTGGTCCTGGTCATCCTGCTCCTGCTTGTCGCGGGAGTCTGGGCCTCGTGGGAGTCGGCGCACCACGTGCTGCTGCCCAAAGGGCGGCAGCACGGTGTTCTCACGGTGGCCGCGTGCGGTGAGCAGATGTGTGACGGCCGTTATGTTCCCGACGGTGAAGGTCCGCCGCGCGCTGCGGTGACCATCGAGCGGTCGGTGGCGGTTCACGCAGGCCGGGGGCTGCCTGTGGTGGTGAAGCCGGGCACGGATGTGGCGGTCCGGACGGGGTGGGGTGGAGGTCTGCACGCCTGGTTGCCGCTGGGCGGGGCGATGCTGCTGGCGGCCCCGCTGGCGGCGGGTGGTCTGCGGGCGACGCGGACGGCGTGGTCGCTGGCGGGGGCCGGCGGGGTGCTCGTGGTGGCGACGTTCCTCGCGGTGTGACCGTGGTCCCGGGGGAGCCGCGATTGTTATGAACTGGCGGGCCGGGGCGGATCGGGGGGCGGCTAAGATGCCCCTTCGCCGCCCTCCACGGCAAATTTCACCTCTCAGATGGACGAGTGCCCATGCAACGCTTCCTGACTCCGTTCGGTGCGCTGGTCGCTGCCGTGACGACCTGTCTCGTGCTGGCCCCGGCCGCCGCAGCCACGGACGGCCCGAACCACCCGACCCTGCGCCAGCAACTTCCTTTGACTGCAGCCGAGTTCGCCGACGGGAAGGCCTCTGAGGAGTGCCCGGGCGTCCCGGCCGACAAGGATGGCTGGCATTTCATCCTCCCTGGCAACTCCGCGATCTTCACCAAGCTGACGGTCACTTTCGAGCCGGGCGGCGAGCAGGAGATCACGGTCTTCGGGCCGCCCAAGGACGACCACGCCTACGCCATCTCCGAGCCGGGTGCCGAGCTGACCGCGATCAGTGCGGAGATCAAGGGCACGGTCAAGCACAACAAGTTCAACCTGTCGCACACCTGCCCGGCCTCGGTGACTCCGACGCCGTCGGGCACCCCCACCGACACCCCCACCGACACCCCGACGGACACGCCGACGAGCACCCCGACGGACACGCCCACCGGCACTCCGACGAGCACCCCGACCGACGAGCCGGGCTCGACCCCGTCGGCCACCGCTCCGGCCACGACCACGCCGGAGTCACCGGGTGTGGCTCCGTCCGCCTCGGAGAGCGCGGGTACGGGTACGGGTACGGGTACGGGCACCGGCACCGGCGACCTGGCCGAGACCGGTTCCAGTGTCCCGGTGGGCGTCTTGGCCGCCACCGCCGTCGCCCTCGCTGGTGCCGGCGCCTTCCTGGTGACCCGCCGCCGCAAGACGCAGCAGTCGGCCGCCCAGGGCTGATACCCGGGGCCGAGGGCCGCACCGCACCCACGCGATGCGCTCCTGAGGCCCCACCGAGACGATCTCGAACCGCTCTCCGCCTGCCGGTCCCCTGCCGAGGCGGCACGGGACCGGCCGAGACGCCGGAGTGCCCCCGCCGACCGGGTCGGCGGGGGCACTCCGGCGTTCCGTGGGTCAGCCGGTGTTGCGCAGGCCCGCCGCGACGCCGTTGACGGTGAGCAGCAGGGCGCGGGCCAGGAGCGGGTCGGGCTCTTCGCCGCGTGCGGCGGCCTGCCGCTGGCGGGCGAGCAGGGAGACCTGGAGGTAGGAGATCGGGTCCAGGTAGGCGTCGCGGATGGAGAAGGTCTGCTGGAGCACGGGGCTGGTGCCGAGCAGTTCGGTGGAGCCGGTGACCTTGAGGACTTCCTTGACGGTCAGCGCGTGCTCGGTCTCGATGGCGTCGAAGACGTGCTTCAGCTCGTCGGGGACCAGCGTGTCGACGTAGTGCCGGGCGATGCGCAGGTCGGTCTTGGCGAGGGTCATCTCCACGTTGGAGAGGAAGTTCCGGAAGAAGTGCCACTGCTCGTGCATCTCTTCGAGGACGGTGTCGAGTCCGGCTTCGCGCAGGGCCTTGAGGCCGGAGCCGACGCCGTACCAGCCGGGCACGATCTGTCGCGACTGGGTCCAGCCGAAGACCCACGGGATGGCGCGCAGGCCGTCGAGCGAGACGCCCGAGCCGGGGCGGCGGGAGGGCCGTGATCCCAGGTGCAGGTCGGCGAGCTGGTCGACGGGGGTGGAGGCGAGGAAGTACGCGGGCAGGTCCGGGTCCTCGACGAGCTTGCGGTAGGCGATGTGCGCCGCGTCGGAGACGGTGTCCATGGCCGCGTCCCAGCGGGCCAGGGCCTCGTCGGACTGGCGGGGCGAGGTGTGGAGGGCGGAGGCCTGGAGGGTGGCCGCGACGGTCAGTTCCAGGTTCTCGCGGGCGAGGGCGGGGATGAGGTACTTGTCGGAGATGACCTCGCCCTGTTCGGTCACCTTGATCTCGCCTTCCAGCGTTCCCCAGGGCTGGGCGAGGATCGCGTCGTGGGAGGGGCCGCCGCCGCGGCCGACGGTGCCGCCGCGGCCGTGGAAGAGGCGCAGGCGTACGCCGTAGCGGTGGGCGACGTCGCGGAGGCGGCGCTGGGCGCGGTGGATCTCCCATTGGGAGGTGGTGATGCCGCCGAACTTGGAGGAGTCGCTGTAGCCGAGCATGACCTCCTGGACGTCGCCGCGGAGGGATACGAGGCGGCGGTAGGAGGGGTCGGCGAGCATCTGGTCGAGGATGACGTCGGCGGCCTTGAGCTCGTCGGTGGTCTCCAGGAGCGGGACGATGCCGATCTTGGCCCAGCCGGCGTGGAGGTCGAGGAGTCCGGCCTCGCGGGCGAGGACGGCGGCGGCGAAGACGTCGTCGGCGCCCTGGCACATCGAGATGATGTAGGACTCGATGACTTCGGGGCCGAAGCGTTCGAAGGCTTCCTTGATGGTGTGGAAGACGCCGAGGGTCTTCTCGCCGGCTGCGTCGAGCGGGGCGGGGGTGGGGGCGAGGGGCCGGCGGGAGCGGAGTTCCTTGGCGAGGAGCTTCTGCCGGTAGTCGCGGGGCATGTCGGCGTAGCGCCAGGACTCCTCGCCGAGGCGGTCGAAGAGCTGGCCGAGTGCGTGGTGGTGGGCGTCGGCGTGTTCGCGTACGTCCATGGTGGCGAGCTGGAGGCCGAAGGCGGACAGGGTGCGGATGGTGCGGTCCATGCGGCCGTCGGCGAAGAGGCCGCCCTTGTGCTCGCGCAGGGAGGTCTGGATGAGGGCGAGGTCGGCGATGAGTTCGGAGGTGCCGAGGTAGTCGCAGCCGGGGCGGTGGGGGGTGCCCTTGGCGAGGCGCTCGCGGGTGTTGACGAGCTTCTGCCGGATGCAGGTGGCCTTGAGGCGGTAGGGCTCCTCGGCGTTCAGCCGCTTGTAACGGGGGCTGATGTCGGGGAGGCGTTCCAGGTCGGCCTGGAGGGAGGTGAGGAGCTCGTCGGTGGCTCCGGTGTAGCGGATGGAGTTGGAGAGCAGGCCGCGCAGGTAGTCGATGAGTTCGAGTGCGTCGGTGATGCCGTGCTCGTGCTGGAGGATGAGGACGTCCCAGGTGACGGCGGGGGTCACGTTGGGGTTGCCGTCGCGGTCGCCGCCGATCCAGGTGCCGAAGGTAAGGGGGCGGGTGCCGGCGGGGAGTTCGACGCCGACGCGTTCCAGTTCGGCGGCGAGGTCTTCGAGGACGTCGCCGACGGCGCCTGTGTGGAGCTCGTCGAGGTAGTAGATGGCGTTGCGGGCCTCGTCGGCGGGCTCCGGGCGGACGACGCGCAGTTCGTCGGTCTGCCAGATGAGGTCGATGTTCTCGGCGAGCCGGAGGTCGTGGCGGCGGCGGTCGGCCTCGATGACCGGGGTCTCGAGCAGTTCGGCGATGCGGCGGAGCTTGTTGAGGACGGAGCGGCGCGCGGCCTCGGTGGGGTGGGCGGTGAAGACCGGCCGGACGTTCAGGTTCTTGACGGTGGCGCGCAGGTGCTCGGGGTCGGCGTCCTTGAGCCGGTCGGCGGTGCGGGCGAGGAGCCCGCCTTCGGCGGCCCGGCGGTCGCGCATCTCGTGGGCGCGGTGGACCTGCTCGGTGACGTTGGCGAGGTGGAAGTAGGTGGAGAAGGCGCGCACGAGCTGTGCGGCGGTCTCCAGGTCGGTGTCGCCGAGGAGTGCGGCCGCCGCTTCGCCGTCGGTGCGGGTCAGGGCGCGTACCCGCTCGACGAGGTCGAGGAGTTCCTGGCCTTCCTGGCGTACGAGGGTCTCGCCGAGGAGGTCGCCGAGGCGGCGGATGTCGGCGCGCAGCTCGGGGCTGGCGGCGGGGGTCTGGTCGGCACTGCTCACAGTGTGCGGCTCCTTGCAGTGAATGAGGAGGTGCGTCGCTTCGGCGTCTCCCGGTGGTGGTGCTGATGGCGGTGGGAGAGCGCGTGGCGGGGTGCGGGGCCCTGCGGCAGGCAGCGGTGCTGTTGCCACGCCCCGACGAGCGGGTGCGGACCGCGCTGTCCGACCCTTCCAGGATAGGTGTCGTCGCCTTCGGTGTGTCCGCAGCCCTGGCGGGGGTACACGGATGCCGTCGACAGGGGTGCCCTACCCCGCTGCGGGTGTGGGGTACCGCGGGTGACGGGCTGGACCGGCTTCTCGTGTTGTGGGGCCCGTCACTGTCATACTTACCAAGCCGTAGGTTACGGAACCGTAGCCATGGCCGTCCTGGTACCGCTCCCTCACTCCCCAGGGGATTCCGTATGCCGTCCGCTTCCGATGTGATCGACGAGACCGGTCCGTCCGGCTCCCCTTCCTCCGGCCTTCCGCCCGCCACGCTCGGCGGGGACAAGAAGAGGTCGATCGAGCAGTTCGCGCTGCTGGCGTTCATCGTGGTGCCGTTCGTCGCCCTGGTGGCCGCGGTGCCGCTGGCGTGGGGCTGGGGGGTGAGCTGGCTCGACATCGGGCTGATGGTGGCGATGTACTACATCGGCTGCCACGGGATCACGATCGGTTTCCACCGGTACTTCACGCATGGTGCGTTCAAGGCGAAGCGTCCGCTGCGGATCGCGCTGGCCGTGATGGGTTCGCTGGCGGTGGAGGGGCCTCTGGTGCGGTGGGTGGCCGATCACCGCAAGCACCACAAGTTCTCCGACGCGGAAGGTGACCCGCATTCGCCGTGGCGGTTCGGGGAGAGCCTGCCGGCCCTGATGAAGGGCCTGTGGTGGGCGCACATCGCGTGGATGTTCGATGAGGAGCAGACCCCGCAGCAGAAGTACGCGCCCGATCTGATCAAGGACCCGGCGATCCGGGGCATCTCGCGCCACTTCCTCTCCTTCACGATCGTCTCGCTGGCGATTCCGCCGCTCGTGGGCGGTCTGGTGACGATGTCGTGGTGGGGTGCGGCGACGGCGTTCTTCTGGGGTTCGCTGGTACGGGTCGCGCTGCTGCACCACGTGACGTGGTCGATCAACTCGATCTGCCATGCGGTCGGCAAGCGCCCCTTCAAATCCCGTGACCGTTCGGGGAACGTGTGGTGGCTCGCGGTGCTGTCGTGCGGCGAGTCGTGGCACAACCTGCACCATGCGGACCCGACGAGTGCGCGGCACGGTGTGATGCGGGGGCAGATCGACTCCAGTGCCCGGCTGATCCGCTGGTTCGAGCAGCTGGGGTGGGCGTACGACGTGCGGTGGCCGGATGCGGCCCGTATCGACGCCCGGCGCGCCCCCCTACCGGCCGACCCGGCATGATTGACGACGTGGCGACCGACGGCAGCAGCGAGAAGAGCAGACCGACCTCCTCCCGGCGGGTCCGGCGGGTCCGGATGACCGGGAAGGAGCGCCGCGAGCAGCTGCTGGACATCGGCCGCGCCCTCTTCGCCGACAAGGGGTTCGAGGGCACGTCGGTGGAGGAGATCGCGGCCCGCGCCGGGGTCTCCAAGCCGGTGGTGTACGAGCACTTCGGCGGCAAGGAGGGCCTGTACGCGGTGGTCGTCGACCGCGAGATGCGCCGGCTGCTGGACATGGTGACGGGGGCGCTCACGGCGGGTCATCCGCGGGAGCTGCTGGAGCAGGCGGCGTTCGCGCTGCTGGATTACATCGAGTCGTACACGGACGGTTTCCGGATCCTGGTCCGGGACTCCCCGGTGGCGCAGTCGACGGGCACGTTCGCGTCGCTGATCAGCGATATCGCCACGCAGGTGGAGGACATCCTGGGCCTGGAGTTCAAGGCCCGCGGCTTCGACCCGAAGCTGGCGCCGCTGTACGCGCAGGCGCTGGTGGGGATGGTGGCGCTGACCGGCCAGTGGTGGCTGGACGTCCGCAAGCCGAAGAAGGCGGAGGTCGCGGCGCACCTGGTCAATCTGTGCTGGCACGGGCTGGAGAACCTGGAGTCGAAGCCGCGGCTGATAGGGCACCGGAAGAGCTGACCGACCGCCGTCACCCTTCCCGGGCGCGTGGCACGTTGTGATGACGGTTGGGGATTACGCGACCGCCGGCATCCCGAACTTCTGGCTGGTGGACATGACGGGCGCCGACCAGCATCCCGTCGTGCGGGTCTACGAGCTGGATCCGGTGACGAGGGCGTACGCGCTGACCGGGGTCCGTCACGACCGGCTGAAGACGGGCGTGCCGTTCCCCGTGGACATCGACACCCCCGCTGACGCGCTCAAGGAGCTGTAGGCCTCACGCGGCGTCGGCGTCCGGCTCTTCCGCGTCGGCGTCCGGCTCGAGGAACTCCAGGCGGTTGCCCGCCGGGTCGTGGGCGTAGAAGCGGCGGTGGCCGGGGAGGTTGTCGTCCCATTCCGTCGGGACGCCGTGGGCCTCCAGGCGGGCCGCGTACGCCACGATCCCGGTGACGCGCAGGCCCGGGTGGGCCTTCTTCGCGGGGCGGAAGTCCTCCTCGGTGCCCAGGTGGAGCTGGACGGGACCGGCGGCGAACCAGCAGCCGCCACGGGCGGCGAGCACCGGGGGTTTCGGGATCTCCGTCATGCCCAGGGCGCCGGCGTAGAAGGCGCGCAGGGCGTCCTCGGAGCCGGGCGGGGCGGCGAGCTGTACGTGGTCGACGGCGGCGAGGCCCACGAAAGCGGTCACGGCTTCTCCTTGCGAGCGACGGCGAAGATGCGGCGGAACGGGAAGACCGTGCCGTACGGGCCGGGCGGGTACGCCTCGCGCAGCAGGTCGCGGTATGCGGTGACGAACGCGTCGCGGGCCTCGGGGTCGTCGGCGAGGGCGGTGAGGACGGGGCGCAGGGCGGTGCCCTTGACCCAGTCGAGGACGGCGTCGTCGCCGTGCAGGGTCTGGAGGTAGGTGGTCTCCCAGACGTCCGCAGTGCAGCCCAGGTCCCGTAGGAGGGCGAGGTAGTCGGTGGGGTCCAGGACGGCGGCGGTGCGGTCGCCGGTGCCGTGGAGGCGGGGGCGCCAGCGGTCGGAGTCGCGGAGCTGGGCCAGGAGGGTGTGGCTGGGGGCGGTGAAGTTGCCGGGGACCTGGAAGGCGAGGGTGCCGCCGGGGGCGAGGGCGTCGATCCAGCGGGGGAAGTACGCGGTGTGGCCGGGGATCCACTGGAGCGCGGAGGTGGAGACGATCAGGTCGTACGTCTCGGTGGGCGCCCAGGTGGCGGCGTCGGCCTCGGCGAAGTCGAGGAGGGGCGGGCGGGCGTGGGCGGCGGCCTCGGCGAGCATCTGCGGGGAGATGTCGTAGCCGGTGATGCGGGCGTCCGGCCAGTGGTCGGCGAGGAGGGCGGTGACGTTGCCGGCACCGCAGCCGAGGTCGGCGATGCGGGGTGCGGGGCGGCCGGGGAGGTCGCCGATCCGGGCCAGGAGGTCGTGGAAGGGACGGGTGCGGTGGTCCGCGTGACGCAGGTACTGCTGCGGATCCCAGGTGGGCTCGTTCGTGGGCGTCGTGGGCGTCGTCGGTGTCATGGGAACAGGATCACGCCCAGAATATCTTGATGTCAAGACACTTGAATTCAAGAGACTTCACGTCGACAGACCCTCTACACTGATCCACATGGAGGACGAGGTCGACCGACTGGTCGCAGCATGGCGCCGGGAGCGCCCCGACCTCGACGTGGAACCACTCGAGGTGCTCAGTCGCGTCTCCCGCCTGGCACGCCACCTCGACCGGGCCCGCCGCATAGCGTTCGCCGAGCACAACCTGGAGCCGTGGGAGTTCGACGTACTGACCTCGCTGCGCCGCGCGGGGCCCCCGTACCAGCTCTCCCCCGGGCAGCTGCTGACCCAGACCCTGGTCACCTCGGGCACGATGACCAACCGTATCGACCGGCTCACCAAGAAGAACCTCGTCGAACGGCTCCCCGACCCCAGCGACCGCCGCGGCGTCCTCGTCCGGCTGACCTCCGAGGGGCGCGACAAGGCCGACCAGTCGCTGGCCGGGCTCCTCGACCAGGAGCGGGCCATCCTCGGCGAGCTCTCCCGCCGCCAGCGCGGTGAGCTGGCCGGGCTGCTACGCCAGTTGACCGCCCCGTTCGACAACATCCCCGGCTAGCCGGACCGTTACGGGCTCCGCCGGGCCGACCCCGGCCCGCCGGGCGAGCGCCACGGCGGCCAGCGTCGAGTGGACCCCGAGCTTGCCCAGCACGTTCTGCATGTGCGTACGGACCGTGTGCGGGGAGAGGAACAGCCGCTCCGCGACCGCCTTCCTGCCCAGCCCCGCCACCATGCAGCGCAGCACCTCGCGTTCGCGGGGGGTCAGGGACTCCACCAGCTGCTCGCTCTCGGTGCGGTGCTTGCGGGCCGTGGTCAGCTCCCGCAGGACCCCGGTGAGCAGGGCGGGCGGCAGGTGCGTCTCGTCGCGCAGCACGCCCCGGATCACCGTGAGCAGCCGCTGCAGCGAGCAGTCCTTGGCCACCCACCCGGAGGCTCCCGCCTGGAGCGCCCGGGCGGCGCACCGCGGGTCGTCCTTCTCCGCGAGCACCACCGAGCGCACTCCGGGCCGGGCCGCGCGGACCCCGGCCACCAGCGAGATGCCGTCGACCAGGGCCGCCTCCTCCTGCCGGGGTACGGGCACGGCCGGAGCGCCGCCGGTGACCAGGGCGCCGAGCTCGGCGTCGACCAGGATCACGTCGTACGGGCGCGCCTCGGCGGCCGCGCGCTCCAGTGCGCGCAGGGCGGCCGGGCCGCTGCCCGCCGCCGCCACGTCCACGTCCGGTTCGGCCGCGAGGGCCGCCGCGAGCGATTCGGCGAAGATGCGGTGGTCGTCGACCACCAGAACCCGGATTCGAGCCACAGAGAGACCCCCATCAGCGGGGGCGGACAGCTGCGGGTACGGCGTCCGGAACGTCCGGCCGGCCCGTGGCCCGCCTTCCGGGTGGACCGGGGTGGAACGACCGCCGTCGTCCGCACCGCCTGCCACCCCGCTCCGGGCGCCGTACCCGACTCTCTCGCCCCCTGATTCGGCACCGGCCCCCACCGGTGCTGGGATCAGCGTACGGGCGGGGGCCGGAGGGGGAGGGCTGTTCGCGGAACTGATGGCCCAGGGGGATCCCAGGGTGTTTAGGGTGGGGTTCATGTTCCGTCTTGAGACAGAAGTAGACAAAGAACGTCGCATTCTGCTGAGCGGGCGTCTGCACCAGGACAATGTGAAGGCCTCGCCCGGCCTGCGCGCACTGCTCTCCACCTCCGCCGAGCACGAAACCCCGCTGGAGGTGTGGGCCTCGGATGAGCACGGCGCCCTCGCCGGCGGGCTGACCGGCCGGACCTGGGCGTACTGGCTCCATGTCGACCTGCTCTGGGTCGACGCCCGTCACCGCGGCTCCGGCCTCGGTTCCCAGCTGCTCGCCGAGGCCGAGCGGGTGGCCCGCACGGAGCGGGCCTGCACCCGCTCCCGGCTGGAGACCTGGGACTTCCAGGCCCCGGACTTCTACCGGAAGCAGGGGTACGTGGAGATCGGCCGGGTCGAGGACTACCCGCCCGGCGTCACCGAGTTCATCCTCACCAAGCAGCTCTGAACGCGCCCCGCCCGAAACGGAATTCAGCTCAGACGGCGCGCACCCGCCGACGGGACCGCGGCGAAGATCCCCGGCGCCGCGTGCCCTGCCCCGGCGAACGCCTTCGTGACGGCCTCGGCCACCGCGTCGGCCACCGCCGCCTCTGCCAGCACGATCGCCGAACCGCCGAAGCCGCCGCCGGTCATCCGCGCTCCGAGCGCCCCGGCTTCCCGCGCCGCCTCGACCGCGAGGTCCAACTCGGGGCAGGAGACCCGCAGATCGTCGCGGAGCGAGCGGTGGCCCTCGTCCAGGACCGGGCCCGCCGCCCGCACCTCGCCCGCGTCGAGCAGGGCGATGACCTGCTCGACCCGGCGGTTGTCGCCGACGACATGGCGTACACAGCGGATGACGGACTCGTCCGCCCCGGCGTCCGTGAGGGTGGCCAGGGCCGCGTCGAGACCGTCGTACGGGAGGTCGCGCAGGGTGGGTATCCCGAGGAGCCGGGCGCCCTCCTCACAGCCGGCCCGGCGCTCCGCGTACGCCCCGTCGCCGAGCGCGTGCTTGACCCGGGTGTCGACGGCCAGGAGCGTGAGGCCCTGGGCGGCCAGGTCGAAGGGGACCTGGCGCAGGGTGAGGTCGCGGGTGTCCAGGTGCAGGGCGTGGCCCTCGGTGCAGCAGGCCGAGGCCATCTGGTCCATGATCCCGCAGGGCACACCGACGAAGTCGTTCTCGGCGCGGCGGCCGATGACGGCCAGCTCGGGCCCGCTCAGGCCGAGGTGGAACAGGTCGCTGAGCGCGAGCGCCGTGACGATCTCCAGAGCGGCGGAGGAGGAGAGCCCGGCGCCGGTGGGGACGGTGGAGGTCAGCGCGATGTCCGCCCCGGTGACCGGATGGCCGGCCTCGCGCAGCGCCCAGACCACGCCGGCCGGGTAGGCGGCCCAGCCGTGGCCGGAGTGCGGGGCCAGCTCCTCGACGCGCAGGGAGACGACTGCGCCGGGCACGTCGGAGGAGTGCAGCCGCAGGAGACCGTCGGTGCGTGGGGAGACGGCGGCGCGGGCGGTGTGCGGGAGGGCGAGCGGCATGACGAAGCCGTCGTTGAAGTCGGTGTACTCGCCGATGAGGTTCACCCGTCCGGGTGCCGCCCAGACGCCGTGGGGTTCACCCCCGTACAGCTCGGTGAAGGTGGCGGCGGGGTCGGGCCCGGCCTGTTCGACGGTCTCGGTCATGGGGTGGTGGACTCCTCTCTGCGGGTGAACTCCCAGGCGTCGGCGACGATTCCGGCCAGGTCGGCGCGGGACGGCTGCCAGCCGAGGCGTTCGATGGCGGTGGCGGCGGAGGCGACGAGGACGGCCGGGTCGCCACCGCGGCGCGGGGCGGGGGTCTCGGGGACCGGGTGGCCGGTGACCTTGCGGACGGTCTCGATGACCTCGCGGACCGAGAAGCCGTTGCCGTTGCCGAGGTTGCAGATGAGGTGCTCGCCGGGGGCGGCCGCGTCCAGGGCGAGGAGGTGGGCCTCGGCGAGGTCGGCGACGTGGATGTAGTCGCGGACGCAGGTGCCGTCGGGGGTGGGGTAGTCGTCACCGTAGACGGAGATCGACTCGCGCTTGCCCAGGGCCACTTGGAGGACGAGCGGGATGAGGTGGGACTCGGGGGAGTGGCGCTCGCCGCAACTGCCGTACGCCCCTGCCACGTTGAAGTAGCGCAGCGAGACGGCGGCCAGGCCGTGGGCGGTCGCCTCGCCGCAGATCATGTGGTCGACGGCGAGCTTGGAGGCGCCGTACGGGCTGGTGGGGGCGGTGGGATCGGTCTCGGTGATGGGGCTGGAGACCGGTTCGCCGTAGGTGGCGGCGGTGGAGGAGAAGACGAGGGTGCGGACCCCGTGTTCACGCATGGCGGCAAGGAGGGCGGTGGTGCCTCCGACGTTGTTGACCCAGTACTTCTCCGGCTCCACGACGGACTCGCCGACCTGGGAGTAGGCGGCGAAGTGCAGGACCCCGTCGTAGGAGGGGCCGAGGTGGCGGGCGGCGTCCTGGATGCGGCCCTCGATGAACGTGGCGTCGGCCGGGACGCCCGCGCGGAAGCCGGTGGAGAGGTCGTCCAGGACGGTGACCGCGTGCCCGGCCTCCAGCAGGTGCTGGGCGACCACGCTGCCGACGTATCCGGCGCCACCGGTGACCAGGTACTTCTTCCGGGCATCGCCCGGGCTCCGCGGGTCGTTCGCGTTCGGGGGGTTGCTCACTGGCTCGCTACCTCTCGCAGTCGTTGGGCCGCGGCCTCCGGCGGCACGTCGTTGATGAACACACCCATGCCGGATTCGGAACCCGCGAGGAACTTCAGCTTGCCGGAGGTACGGCGAATGGTGAAAAGCTCCAGATGGAGGGCGAAGTCCTCCCGCCCGGCAACCCCGAACGGCGCCTGGTGCCAGGCGGAGATGTACGGGGTCGGCGGCTCGCCGGGTCCGAAGATCCGGTCGAAGCGCCTCAGGAGTTCCAGATAGACCTGTGGGAACTCCGTCCGCGCCGCCTCGTCGAGTGCGGGGAGGTCGGGGACGCGGCGGCGGGGGTGCAGGTGGACCTCGTAGGGCCAGTGCGCCGCGTACGGGACGTGGGCGATCCAGTGGTCGGTGGCGAGGACGACCCGCGTGCCCTCCTTCTCCTCGCGGGCGACCACGTCGTCGAAGAGGTTGCCCCCGGTCTCCTCGCGGTGGCGGGCGGCCGACCGGAGCATCAGCTCGGTGCGGGGGGTGACGAAGGGGTAGCCGTAGATCTGGCCGTGCGGGTGGCCGAGGGTGACGCCGATCTCGGCGCCGCGGTTCTCGAAGCAGAAGACCTGGGTGACCTGGTCGAGTGCGGAGAGTGCGGCGGTGCGGTCGGTCCAGGCGGCGAGGACGAGCGCGGCCTGCTCCTCGGTGAGGTCGGCGAAGGACGCGTCGTGGTCGGAGGTGAAGCAGACGACCTCGCATCGGCCGGAATCGCCGGCGAGGGAGGGGAAGCGGTTCTCGAAGACGGCGACGTCGTAGTGGCTGTCGGGGATCTCGCTGAGGCGCCCGTCCCGCGTGGGGCAGAGCGGGCAGGCGTCGGCCGGCGGGTGGTAGGTGCGGGCCTGGCGGTGTGAGGCGACGGCGACCGCGTCGCCGAGCAGCGGATCGCGCCGGACCTGGGAGGAGGTCGACACGGCATCCAGCGGGCGCCGGTCGACGGCGTCGCGGACGGTGCCGTCCGCGGAGTCGTAGTAGATCAGCTCACGGCCGTCGGCCAGGCGCGTAACCGTCTTCTTCACCAGGGTCCTCCACCCACTCCCCCAGCCAACATAAACGCACATAACAAATCACAAGCGAACACCCTCGTCAAGGGTGGTCGCCTGACCCGACCTGCGGCTCTGCGCGGGACGGCATACCCGAACATGTCCCTGCACTCGATCACGAACGAACAAAGAACCCCAACGGAACTGGCTGAAGCTCCGCCCGACGCGGGCTGACCCGCCGCCGGCCGTACCGCAAGGGGCCCTACGTCACCCGCTCCGGCCGGGGACGTACGGCCCCTGCGGCGCACCGCAGTCGCCGCCGTCGCCGCTTCTGTTGCCCGCCGCCCGGTCCAGCAGCCCCGTACGGGCCGCGAGGGCGGCCGCCTCCAGCCGGGAGCCGACGCCCAGCTTCATCAGGACCCGCTGCACGTGCGTACGGGCGGTGCTCGGCGCGATCCGCATCCCGGCCGCGATCAGCCGGGTGTCCTCGCCCTCGGCGACCCGGACCAGGACCTCCGCCTCGCGCGGGGTCAGCATCTGGAGCAGGCGGCGGCCCTCGTCGTCGGGCTGGGCCGCCGGGTTGAGCAGCTCGGCGAAGGCGCCGCGCAGCAGCTGCGGGGCGACGGCGCTCTCCCCCGCCCGCGCCTTCAGCATCGCCCGCTCGACGCCCTCGATGCGCTCGTCGTGCCGGACGTACCCCGCCGCCCCGGCCGCGAAGGCCGCGGCGATCCCGCGCGGGCTCGGCACCGGCCCCAGGACCACCACCGCCACCTGCGGGCGCTCCTGGCCGATGCGCACGATCGGGTCGAAGACCCCCGGCGCGGCGGGCGACGCCGTACCGAAGAGGCAGACCTCCGGGGCCCTGCTGACCACCAGCTCCGCCGAACCGGACGTCGGGGCGGCCGCCGCGAGCACCCGGTGCCCGCGCAGTTTCAGCGCCGAGGCGAGTGCCTCGGCGAGCAGGCGGTGATCATCGACCACCATGAGCCGCACGCTCATCGATCAAGCTCCAAGTGCCCGTGTACGCCCTGGATACCGGCCCCCGGGCTCCTGACCCGGCAACGTACACGCTTGTTCGACGCCGTGTGCCCCTTACGGGGGAGAAGCTCCCCGGAGTGCCGATTTCTGCGTCATTCAGGGCCACTTGAAGGCCGCAGGCGTGACGGAAAACGATCAGCCCTGCCAGTCGGTGATCAACTGGCAGGGCTGCTCGGAAAGTTGAACGGTGTGGAGCGGTCAGTCGGTGCGGAAGCCCACCGCGAGGTAGAGCTTCTCGTCCGCCTGGCTGTCGCGGCGCTCGCTGATCAGCTGCTTCGAGAGGAAGAGGCGGCCCTCGCCGTAGAGGACTTCGGAGCGGTCGGCGGTGAACGCGGTCTCCGCGTCCCGTACCGACTCGTCGCTCGGGTTCTCCATCAGCAGCGTCTGCTTGAAGGTCTCCCCGTCGATGGACACGACCTGGCCGCCCTTGTCGTACGGAGGCCGCTTGTACGCGATGACGTTGGTGCCGTCCATCCGGAGCGGGGTCAGGCTGTAGCGGTCACCCGCGTCGGCCCGGCCGCCGAGCAGCTTGCCGGTGGCCAGGTCGAAGGCGACCACCTCGTTGGTGTCGCCGTACTCGCTCGTACCGTCGTGGTCCTCGGTCGGCAGGTAGAGCCGGTTGTTGCCGACGACCGCCCCACGGCAGCTCTCGACGTCGGTGGAGCCGCAGCGCGCCGCGTACTTCTCCGCGTCGGCGGAGATGCGCACGATCAGCTTGCCGGTCGCCGCGTCGATCGAGAAGAAGTCGGAGATGCCGCTGCCGTCGTTGGCGGTGTCGCCGACGTTGGCCGCGACCACCAGCGGCTTGGTGGAGACGATGGACGCGTAGTCGACGCCGGCGGGCATCTGGTACGAGGAGAGCGGTGCTCCGGTCGCCGGGTTCAGCGCCTGGATCTGGAGCTGCGGGCTGTCGTACGAGCCGCACTTGCGCACCACGGCGAGGGCTTCACCGCCCGCGTACCCCGTGTCGTAGCAGCGGTCGGCGCCGACCTTCGGCTTCCAGAGCTCGGCGCCGTTCTCCAGTTTGAAGGCCGCGCCGCCCGAGGTGCCGCCCGCGGCGACGGTGCTCCCGCTGAGCGTGACCTCGTCGAACTGGACCGGCCGGTCGCCGCCGGTGGCGGTGGTGACGGACTTGCTCCACAGGAGTTTCCCGGCGGCCAGGTCGATCGCGCCGACCTGGTTGCACGCGGGGTACTTCTTCTCCTTGGTCGGCGCGCCCTCCTTGAAGAGGATCGCCGACTTGTAGTCCTTGGTCATGTGGCGGGAGGCACCGCAGACCTCGCCGGGGACCGGCACGGACCAGAGCTTGGTGCCCTTGTCCCGGTCGTGGGCGACGACCTCGTTGACGCCGGACTTCACGTACGCCTTGTCGGTGAGCCAGGAGCCGTTGACCGAGGTGACCGAAGCGACCTCCGGCTGCAGGAGCTGGAAGGCGACCTTGGAGCCGGTGTTGTCGGGGGCCTTCTCGCTGCCGCCGGCCAGGCCGCCGCCCTTGTCCTCACCTCCCTTGTCCTCACCGCCACCGGTGGAGCCGGACGTGGAGGCCTGGTCGCCCTTGTCGTCGTCGCCCCGGGTGGAGGCGTAGACGACGGCCGCGCCGATGATCAGGACCACCGCGACGGCCGCGGCGACGATGATCTGCATCTGGGTGCTGAACGTCTTGCCGCCGCCGCTGCCGCCCTGGCCGGGCTGCGGAGCGCCGTACATCGGCTGGGTGGGGTAGCCGTAGCCCTGCTGCGGCATGCCGGGCTGGCCGGGCTGGCCGGGGGCGCCCTGCGGGTAGCCGTAGCCGGGCTGCTGGGCCTGCGGGTAGCCGTACCCGTTGGGCTGCGGGGCCGGAGGGGTCGGGTAGCCGCCCTGCGGTGCGCCGTAGCCTCCGGCGGGCGGGGTGGGCGGGGCCGCGGGCGGGGGCTGCTTGGCGAAGGGGTCCGCGGGCGGCGGGGCCGGCTCACCGAACCCACCGGGCGGCGGGTCCTGAGGGGCTCCGAAGCCGCCGGAGGGCGGGTCCTGAGGGGCTCCGAAGCCGCCGGAGGGCGGGTCCTGAGGGGCTCCGAAGCCGCCGGAGGGCGAGTCCTGAGGGGCTCCGAAGCCGCCGGAGGGCGAGTCCTGAGGGGCTCCGAAGCCGCCGGAGGGCGGGTCGGCCGGAGGGCCTGCGGGAGGGCCGGCCGGGGGCTGGTTCGGCGGCTGGCCAGGGGGCTGGTTCGGCGGCTGGGGCTCGCTGGGCGGCTGCTGCGGCGGCTGGGTCATCGCGTACGTACCTCGGGAGATCTGTGGGGGCGGGGTCGCGTCCGGCCGGGAGGGGCCGGATGCCTTCGGATGCCGTCGTGAGCGGTCACTTGCTGAACACCAGCGCCGTCGTCTGCTCCATCTCGCCGTCGTCGCGGCCGGAGATGCGCTTGGGGAGGATGAAGGAGCGGCCGTCCCGGTACACGGTGTTCAGACCCCCGAAGAGGCTGTTCTCGATCCGGTTGGTCCCCTCCGGGTGCTGGAGCAGGACGCTGGTGGAGCCGCCCGTCGGCGGGATGGTGAGGATGGCGCCGGGCTTGTCGTACCGGGGCTCGGCGTAGAGCAGCACCTTGCCGCCCTCCATCCCGATCGGGCTCACGGTGCGCTCGGCCGGAGCGGGCACCGTCCACTTGGGCTTACCGGTGTTCAGGTCGAAGGCGACGACCTTGTTCGTCCGCGCGGAGCCGGTGCTGTCGGCCTTGGTGGCCATGTAGAAGCTGTTGGCGTCGGCGGCGACCCCGGAGCAGCCTTCGAGCTGCTGGCCGAAGATGCTGAGCAAGCCGCCGCAGTTGGCCACGACCATGTCGCCCTTGGCGGGGCTCATCTGGGACCGGAGCTTGCCGTTGTCGGTGAACGCGGCGACCGACCACTGCTTCTTCTTCTTGTTCTCCAGCGAGACCACGAGCGGGCTCACCGAGTAGGTCTTCTTGATCTCCCAGCCGCGCGGCGGCTGGTAGGTCCACTTGGCCTTGCCGGTGACCGGGTCCAGCTCCTGCAGCTGGTGCTGCGGGTTGTCGATGTCGTCGTTACGGCAGTTGGCGGCGGCGATCAGCTTCGGGCCGCCGGCGAAGGCGAAGGTCTTGCAGTTGCCGTCGGGGGTGCCGAACAGCTGCTTGCCGTCGCTGACCCGGTAGGCGCTGGAGTAGCTGGTCCGTCCGGCGGTGACCGTGTTCCCGCTGATGGCGAGGCCGATGTCGGAGATCAGGTCGAAGGCGCCGCCCTTCTTGACCTCGGACTTCCAGCCGGCCTTGCCGGTGTTGAGGTCGATCATCTGCATCACGGAGCAGGTGGACCGGTCCGTGGTGCCGTTCTGGATGCCGATGACGATCTTGCCGTCGGGGGAGACGGTGTTGGGGGAGGCGCAGATGTCGGCGGGGAGCGCGACGGTCCACTTCTTCTTGCCGTCGGCGACGGAGTAGCCGGAGACCCCGCGGTACAGGGCCGTGACAACCGTGTCGCCGACGAACCAGGGGCCGCGGATCTCACCACCGTTACGCGGGAGGTCGATCTCGTTCTTCTGGAGCCAGGCGACCTTGGCCTCGCCCGGCTTGCGCCCGGCGTTGAGGTCGTCGTCCGTCTCCCGGCCGCCGCCGGTGCCGTCGCCCTCGTCGATGGAGGGGGACGCGCTGGGCGTCTCGGACGCCTTGGCGTCGTCGCTGGGGCCCGCTATCGGCTTCTTGGGGTCGTCGCCGCTGTCGCTCACCACGTACCAGGCGCCCGCGCCGACGAGCAGGACGACGGCGACGGCCGCCGCGGCGAGGACACCGGTCTTCCCCTTGAAGGGGCCGCTGCTGCCGGGTCCGCCCGGGGCGGGGGCGCCGGGGTACTGCTGCTGCGGGTAGCCGTAACCGGGCTGCGTGGGCTGGCCGTAGGGACCGGGAGCCGGCTGGCCGTAGCCGCCGGGGCCGGGAGCCGGCTGGCCGTAGCCGCCGGGGCCGGGAGCCGGCTGGCCGTAGGGGCCGGGCTGCTGACCGTACGGGCCGGAGGGCTGCTGGCCGTAGGGGCCGGGGGCCTGGCCCGGTGCCTGGCCCGTTGCCTGGGGGTAGCCGTAGCCGGGCTGCTGAGCCGGGGGCGTCTGCGGGTAGCCGTACGCCGGGCTGCCCGGGGGCGGCGTCTGCGGCGGGCCGGCCGGGGGCTGGGGCGGCTGGGCGGGCGGGCCGGGCGGGGCCTGCGGCGGCTGGTCCCGCGGAGGCTGAGGAGTCCCCTGCGGCGGCTCCTGCGGAGCTCCGAAGCCCCCCTGCGGCGGTTGCTGGCTGGGCGGCTGGCTCATCAGCACGTCCCCCTTCGTGCGGGCCGGTGCCCGATCCGGTCTCCCCCGCGATTCCGGGAGGGTGCAATCCCTCTCGGAAAGGAGCGAATCGGGCATGGCTTCCGCGGTGTTACGACAGTCGGGCGGGGCTTCTTTGTACCACCCGCCCGCTGTCGGACACCGGATCGGTCCGCCCCCTGTTCCCAAGGGAGAACCGCGTTGTGATGCGCCCGTTACGACCGGCGGAAAGTGACGGTCGGTCACCGGAGTCGAGCGTCGCGCGGACCACCCGTCCGCGCCGTGCTGCGCTCAGGCGTCCTCGGCCAGCTCCAGCCAGCGCATCTCCAGCTCGTCGCGCTCGGTGACGAGTTCGCGGAGCTCGGCGTCGAGCCCCGCGACCTTCTCGAAGTCGGTGGCGTTGTCCGCGATCTGCTTGTGCAGCGCGGTCTCCCGGGTGGAGAGCTTGTCGAGCTGCCGCTCGACCTTCTGGAGCTCCTTCTTCGCGGCGCGGGCCTCCTGCGCGGAGACGGCGGGCGCCGCCGGGGCGGAGGAGCCGCGCGCGGGGGCGGGAGCGGCGGAGGGGGTGGCCTCCTCCTCCATGCGCCGCCTGCGTTCCAGGTACTCGTCGATGCCGCGCGGCAGCATGCGCAGGGCGCGGTCACCGAGGAGCGCCATGACCTTGTCCGTGGTCCGCTCGATGAAGAAGCGGTCGTGGGAGATCACGATCATCGACCCGGGCCAGCTGTCGAGGAGGTCCTCCAGCTGGGTGAGGGTCTCGATGTCCAGGTCGTTGGTGGGCTCGTCGAGGAAGAGGACGTTGGGCTCGTCCATCAGCAGCCGCAGGATCTGGAGCCGGCGGCGCTCACCGCCGGAGAGGTCGCCGACGGGCGTCCACTGCTTCTCCTTGGTGAAGCCGAACTGCTCGCAGAGCTGGCCCGCCGTCATCTCGCGGCCCTTGCCGAGGTCCACCCGGTCGCGGACCTGCTGGACGGCCTCCAGGACCCGGAGGTTCGGGCTGAGCTCGGTGACCTCCTGGGAGAGGTAGGCGAGCCTGACGGTCTTGCCGACGATGACCTTCCCGGCGGCGGGCTGCTCGTCGCCCTGTGTACGGGCGGCTTCGGCGAGGGCCCGCAGCAGCGAGGTCTTGCCCGCGCCGTTGACGCCGACCAGGCCGATCCGGTCGCCGGGGCCGAGCTGCCAGGTGAGGTGGGTGAGGAGGGTCTTGGGCCCGGCCTGGACGGTCACGTCCTCCAGGTCGAAGACGGTCTTGCCGAGGCGGGCGTTGGCGAACTTCATCAGCTCGCTGGTGTCGCGCGGGGGCGGCACGTCGGCGATGAGCTCGTTGGCGGCCTCGATGCGGTACCGCGGCTTGGAGGTGCGGGCGGGGGCGCCGCGGCGCAGCCAGGCCAGCTCCTTGCGCATGAGGTTCTGCCGCTTGGACTCCTCGGTCGCGGCGATCCGCTCGCGCTCGGCGCGGGCGAAGACGTAGTCGCTGTAGCCGCCCTCGTACTCGTGGACGGTGCCGCGCTGGACGTCCCACATGCGGGTGCAGACCTGGTCGAGGAACCACCGGTCGTGGGTGACGCAGACGAGGGCGGAGCGCCGGGTCCGCAGGTGGCCGGCGAGCCAGGAGATGCCCTCGACGTCGAGGTGGTTGGTGGGCTCGTCGAGGACGATCAGGTCCTGCTCGTCGATGAGGAGCTTCGCCAGCGCGATACGGCGGCGCTCGCCACCGGAGAGCGGGGCGATCACGGTGTCGAGGCCGTGCTCGAAGCCGGGCAGGGCAAGGCTCCCGAAGAGCCCGGTCAGCACGTCGCGGATCTTGGCGCTGCCCGCCCACTCGTGGTCGGCGAGATCGCCGATGACCTCCTGGCGGATGGTCTTCACCGGGTCCAGGGAATCGTGCTGGGTGAGGACGCCGAGGCGCAGCCCGCCGTTGTGGGTGACGCGGCCGGTGTCCGCGTCCTCCAGCTTGGCGAGCATCCGGATGAGGGTGGTCTTGCCGTCGCCGTTGCGGCCCACGACACCGATCCGGTCGCCCTCGGACACCCCGAGGGATACACCGTCGAGCAGGGCACGGGTGCCGTACACCTTGCTGACCTGCTCGACATTGACCAGATTGACGGCCATTTCACTCCTGCCTAGGGGGTTGATCGACCTTCCCAGGGTACGGCGCGGCGGAGGGGGGTCGGTGGCACGGGCTCGGCACGGGGAAAGCTGAAGCACGGCTTCCACGGGTAACTGGTCCCGCCGCGTCACCGACGAGCACCGGCTCCTCTACAAGGTGGTCGATGACGAGGTCCGCGTCGCTGCCTGCCGCTACCACTACGGCCACTGACCCCTACCGCACACCCGGCCCCCGTCCCGCCCGCTCCACCAGCAGCCAGCCGCCCAGGGTCATCCCGACGGCGGCCGGGGCGGTGACCGGAACCGCGACCGCGACGAGCAGGGCCGTGCGGCCCTCCAGCAGGCCGGCGAAGCCGACCGTCGAGGGCCCGAGGACGCCGAGCAGGCAGAGCGTCGCACCGAGGGCCGCGAGGGGACCGTGGCCCTGGACGGGTGCGGCGGGGGCCGGGCGTTCGAAGGTGCGGAAGGCGGCGACCAGTGCGGCCGTGAGAGCGGCTGCGGCGGCCAGTCGCAGCGGGGTCCGGGCCCAGTACGCGAACTGGTGATCTTATGCGCATACGTTCGCGGCGGGCGAGGGGGCGGCGGCAGGGTACGGGTACTCACTTCGCAGCCTGAGTACGCGGGACGGCGGCGGAGCACCGGTGGGAGGGGTGGAGGTCCGCGCAGCCCTTCCGCGTACCGCGGAGGAGATCCAGGCAGCCGTCCGCGTACCGCGTGGGAGTTCCGGGCAGACCTTCTTCGTACTGCGGAGTGGACCTGGACAGGTCCCCGCTTGCCACGTGAACAACGACAAAAGGCCACCGCCGTTCCCGAGAGACCGGAGTACCAGCACCGTGCGGAACCCTCGCCGCCTCGCCCCCTTGGCTCTCGTCGGCGTGCTCGCCCTGGCCGGATGCTCAGGTGACGCACAGACTGACGACAGCACGCCGGTAACCGCGCCCGCCACCATCGACCCGCCCACGGCCACAGCCACGCCCACACCAACGGCTTCGGCTGCCCCCACGGTGGCCCCCTCCCCGCCCCCCGCGCCCGATCCCGTCATGCCCGCCCTGCACAGCAGGACCTACGAGCAGGCGCAGGCGGAGTTCACCCGCCGGGACATATCCGCCGCCCGCCTGACGGCCGCCGCCCAGCACAAGGACGTCACCCTCCCCCGGGACCACGGCGACTGGTACATCTGCGACACCAGCCCCCGGCCCGGCGACCCGCTCACGGCCGCCACCACGGTCACCGTCAGGCTCGCGAAGGACTTCAGCGACTGCACGACCAGCTTCAACGGCTACCTGTACGAAAAGAACGACCCGGCCTCCACACCCTGAGCCGTTTGCCGGAACGGCAACTTCTCGTGCGGATCCCGGCAGGCGGTGGCAACACTGGGCGGGCACCCCGACGGCGCGTGTACGCGACAGCGCGCATCCCTGCAGAAGGAGCCCGCCCGATGAACACCCCTGACACGACCGGCGGCACCGACGCCCGCACCTCCTGGGACGGCGTCTACGCGGCCCGGCCCGTGGCCACCGCCCCCCGGCCGAACGTCCGGCTCACCGAGACGGTCGCGGACCTGCCGCCCGGCGACGCGCTGGAGCTCGGGTGCGGTGAGGGCGGCGACACGTTGTGGCTCGCGCGCCAGGGGTGGCGCGTCACCGCCGTCGACCTCTCGGCCGTGGCGGTCGAGAGGCTCACGGCCCTGGCCCGCTCGCTCGGCCTGGGCGACCGGGTCACCGCCGAGCGGCACGACCTGGGCGCGTCCTTCCCGGAGAGTCCCGAGGACGGGTTCGACCTGGTCACCGCCCACTATCTGCACACCCCGTACGACCTGGACCGGGCGGCCGTCCTGCGCCGGGCGGCACACACGCTGCGGCCGGGCGGGCGGCTGCTGGTCGTCGACCACGGTTCGACCGCGCCCTGGTCGTGGAACCAGGACCCCGACGTGCGCCACCCGAGCCCGCAGGAGGTCGCCGACGGCCTTTCTCTCGACCCGGCGGCCTGGACGGTGGAGCGGGCCGACGCGCCTCGCCGGACCGCGACCGGCCCGGACGGCACCACGGCCGAGGTCACCGACCACATCCTCGTCGTCCGCCGCACCGCCGCCTGACGGGTGCCGGGCCACGTACGTCCCGCGAACGCGAAGGAGACCCGCCATGGCCACCCGTGACCGCCGCCGTGACACCCCGCCGCCCCGGACCGGCGGCAGCGAGGCCGAGACCCTGCGCGGGTTCCTCGACTACCTGCGGACCTCGGTCGCCGCGAAGGCCGAGGGCGCGCCGGAGCCGGAGGTACGGACGGCCGCCGTGCGCTCGGGGACGAACCTGCTCGGCCTGCTCAACCACCTGACGTACGTCGAGCGCGCGATCTTCCTCGGGGACCAGGTCACCGACTGGCAGGCCACGTTCCGGGCCGCGCCGACGGACAGCGTGGCCGAGGTCGTCGCCCGCTACCGTACGGCGGTCGAGAGCGCGAACGCCGTCCTCGACGGGTGCGCCGACCTGGCCGCACCGGTCCCCCGGCCGGAGTCGGGGAAGCCCGCGCCCAGTGTCCGGTGGGCGCTCACCCACATGATCGAGGAGACCGGCCGGCACGCCGGTCACGCGGACATCCTGCGTGAACTGATCGACGGTTCGACGGGCCGCTGAGCCCCCTCAGCGGCTCACGAAGACGCCGTCACCACGTGCGCACCCCGCGCCGGAGCCGGTGCCACCCGCGCGTTCCGGCAGGTCCCCGAAGCCAGCAGCGCGTCGGCCACCTTGAGGGCCGCCGACTCGTCCGCGACCAGGAACGCCGTCGTCGGCCCGGACCCGGAGACCAGGGCGGCCAGCGCCCCCGCCTCCGTGCCCGCCGCGAGGGTGTCGGCGAGGGAGGGGCGCAGGGAGAGCGCGGCGGGCTGGAGGTCGTTGCTCAGAGCGGCCGCGAGTGCGCCGGAGTCGCCGGAGCGCAGGGCGGCCAGCAGCGCGGGCGAGGCGGTCGGCTCGGGGACGTCCGCCTCGGCCGTGAGCCGGTCGAACTCCCCGTACACCGCGGGCGTGGACAGCCCGCCGTCCGCCACCGCGAAGACCCAGTGGAAGGCCCCGCCGGCCTCGACCGGGGTCAGCTTCTCGCCGCGTCCGGTGCCGAGCGCGGCCCCGCCGACCAGGCTGAAGGGCACATCGCTGCCCAGCTCGGCGCAGATGGCCAGCAGCTCGTCGCGGCTCGCGCCGGTCCCCCACAGGGCGTCGCACGCGACCAGGGCGGCCGCCCCGTCGGCGCTGCCGCCCGCCATGCCGCCCGCGACCGGGATGTCCTTGGCGATGTGCAGGTGGACGGCGGGTGTGATGCCGTACCGCTCGGCCAGGGCCACGGCGGCGCGGGCGGCGAGGTTGGTGGCGTCCAGCGGGACCTGGGCGGCGTCCGGGCCGGAGCAGGTGATGCGCAGCTCGTCGGCGGAGGTCGCGGTGACCTCGTCGTACAGGCCGACGGCGAGGAAGACGTTGGCCAGGTCGTGGAAGCCGTCGGGGCGGGCGGCGCCCACGGCGAGCTGGACGTTGACCTTGGCGGGGACGCGGACGGTGACAGCCGTGCTGACAGGATCCACAGGGCTCACGGGGACACCTCCGGCTTGTGCTCCGCGATGGCCGCGAACTCCTCCACCGTCAGCGCCTCCCCGCGCGCCTGCGGCGAGACCCCGGCGGCCACCAGCGCCGCCTCGGCGGCGGGCGCGGAGCCGGCCCAGCCGGACAGGGCCGCGCGCAGCGTCTTGCGGCGCTGGGCGAAGGCCGCGTCCACGACCGCGAAGACCTCGGCGCGGCTCGCGGTGGTGGCGACGGGCTCGGTGCGGCGGACGAGCGAGACGAGGCCGGAGTCGACGTTCGGGGCGGGCCAGAAGACCGTGCGGCCGATGGAGCCGGCGCGCTTGACGTCGGCGTACCAGTTGGCCTTCACCGACGGCACGCCGTAGACCTTGTTGCCCGGGCGGGCGGCCAGCCGGTCGGCGACCTCGGCCTGGACCATGACGAGGGTCCGCTCGATGCTGGGGAAGCGCTCCAGCATGGTGAGCAGGACGGGCACGGCCACGTTGTACGGGAGGTTCGCGACGAGCGCGGTGGGCGCGGGGCCCGGCAGCTCGGTGACCTGCATCGCGTCGGAGTGGACGAGGGCGAAGCGGTCGGCGCGCTCCGGCATCCGGGCCTGGACCGTGGCGGGCAGGGCGGCCGCGAGCACGTCGTCGATCTCGACCGCGATCACCCGGTCCGCAGCCTCCAGCAGCGCCAGGGTCAGCGATCCGAGCCCGGGGCCGACCTCGACGACGGTGTCGTCCGGGCGGACCTCGGCGGTGCGCACGATCCTGCGGACCGTGTTGGCGTCGATGACGAAGTTCTGACCGCGCTGCTTCGTCGGGCGTACGCCCAGCTTCGCTGCCAGGTCGCGGATGTCTGCGGGGCCCAGGAGGGCGTCGGGCTCTGTGCTGCTCACCCGGTAAGCCTACGGCCGCAGTGCGGCCACGGACTCGCCCCCCGCTGTAGGTAGAGCTTCTTCGCCCGGTACGTCTGCTCGGCGGCGGGCGCGTCCTGGGGCCGCCCGCTGCCGCCGAGGGACTGCCAGGTCCGGGTGTCGAACTGGTACAGCCCCCCGTACGTCCCGCTCGGGTCCACCGCCCCCGCCCGCCCGCCGGACTCGCAGGCGGCGAGCGCGGACCAGTTCAGCCCGTCCGCCCCGGCCACCGACGCGGGCCGCTGCCGGGTGCCGGTGCGCACGACGCGGCTGACCGGCCGGTGGACCAGCTCCTCGGCGGCCCTGCGGGGCTCCTGCCGTACGCCGTTGACGGTCCGGACGGCGTAGGTGACCCGGCGCACGCCGTTGCGGCCCGCGCGCTCCACGACCTCGGTGCCCCGGAACAGCTCGGGGTCCTCGCTCCGCTCCACGGCGTACGGGACGCTCTCCTCGCGCACCTCCTGGGTGTCGGTGATCCGCATGACGGAGATCGTCTGGCCGTCGCGCGGGAAGGCCGCGGGGCCGACGGAGGTGGTGTCCTGGCCGTGCAGGGTGATGCCCGCCTGGGCGAGGGCCTCTCGGACGGTGGCGGCGTTGGTGCGCAGGGTGCGTTCCTGGCCGTCGGCCATGAAGGTCACGGTGCGTTCGGTGCGGACGGTGAGGGTGAGGCCGGTGCGGGCGATCCGGGCGGAGCGGGAGGCGGAGAGGTACGCCCCCTCGACGCGGACCCCGAACTCGCGCAGGGCCCCGTCCACGGTGTCGGCGGTCGTCCAGACCCGGCGGTGGTGGCCGTCGACGGTGAGGTCGACGGGGCGGCCGTAGCGGACGGTGACCTCGTCGCCGTGGTCGAGTCCGGTGCCGGGAGCCGGGGAGATGTGGTCGTGGGCGCCGACGGTGACGCCCTCGTCCGCCAGGAGCTCGGTGACGTCGTCGGCGAAGGTGTGCAGGGTGCGGGGCGTGCCGTCGACGTCCAGCCGGATCGCCTTGTCGTGGGCGACGAACGCGGTGGTGCCGCCGGCCAGGAAGGCGACGACGAGGGCCTTGGGGACGAACCGCCGCAGCGTCTCGGGGTTCCCGGCGAACGTACGGCGGCGCTTGGCGGCCCGCCGGGCGTCGGCGCGGGTGGGACGTGGGCGGGGCACCGCGGGGGCCGGCCCGGCCAGCGGGGTGTCGAGAACCGTCGGAGCGTGTGCCGCGGGGGCAGGGGCGGGCGGGCGGGGACCGTCCGTGAAGACCCCGTCGGCCACGGTCAGCTGCTGGTGGAACGCGCCGGGGAAGGTACCGGGGGAGGACACCGGCGCCGGGGCGGGAGGCGGCGGCGCCAGTGCCGTCCGCCGTCCGCCGCGCGCCGCCCGGTGACTGCCCTGCGAAGTGCTCACGCCGCTCCCGAAGATCCGCCCGCCACCCCCGTGTGCGCCGGGGACGATAGCGGAGCCGCGGTGACTCTCCAAAGCGACACGACTACACACCGTCGTGGAGAGCGTGCCTGACGGGATCAGAAGTCGAACGCCCGTGCCGTGTTGTCGTAGATCGCGGCGGCCAGCGTGTCCTCGTCCAGCCCCTTCACCTCGGCCATGGCGCGGAGCGTGACCGGGATGAGATAGGGGGCATTGGGCCGTCCGCGGAACGGGGCGGGGGTGAGGAAGGGCGCGTCCGTCTCGACGAGGACCAGCCCGGTGGGGGCGACCGCGAGCGCGTCGCGCAGCGGCTGGGCGTTCTTGAAGGTCACGTTGCCGGCGAAGGACATGAAGTACCCGGCCCGCGCGCAGATCCGGGCCATCTCGGCGTCCCCGGAGTAGCAGTGGAAGACGGTCCGCTCGGGCGCGCCCGCGTCGGCCAGGACCCGCAGGACGTCCGCGTGCGCGTCCCGGTCGTGGATGACCAGGGCCTTGCCGCGCCGCTTGGCGATCTCGATGTGGGCCCGGAACGACTCCTCCTGGGCGGCGATGCCCTCCGGGCCCGTACGGAAGAAGTCCAGGCCCGTCTCACCGACCCCGCGCACGTGGTCGAGGGCGGCCAGCGCGTCGATCTCCGCCAGCGCGTCGTCCAGCGCCGCCTTGCCGCCGGGCTCCCTGGCCCCCCGGCGCGCGGTGCCGTCGGTGCCCTCGACGTACCCGTGCACAATGCGCGGGGCCTCGTTCGGGTGCAGGGCGACCGAGGCGTGGACGGCCGGGTGGGCGGCCGCGGTCTCGGCGGCCCACCGGGAGCCGGCCACGTCGCAGCCCACCTGGACCACCGTCGTGACGTTCACCGCGGCCGCCCGGGCGAGGGCCTCCTCGACGGTGGAGTCCTGCATGTCCAGGTGGGTGTGGGAGTCGGCGACCGGGACCCGGAGGGGTTCGGGCAGCGGCGGGGCTTCGGTACGGCTCATACGGACGACTCTACGAGGGCCCGGTTCACCGGCGTACGAGGACCGGGGTCCGCACGCGGGGAGGCGCCACCGGTGACGCCGGGCCCGGCTTTCATGCCCCCGTCACCTGCGGTGGAAGGGGTGGAGCAGGTCAGACAGCCGCCAGTGGCGGTCGGAGGGGCGGGCGGCCGGGACCTTCGCGGCGTCCGGCTTCGTGCTCCGTGGGGTGTGCAGGAGCTGCTGGGCACCGGCCACCCGGCCGGCCCGCATGATGCGCACCACGTGTCCGTCGCAGTTGGTGCAGGTGGGTGTGGAGAGCGGGGACGGCACACGCTCACCGCCGGCCGTGTAGACGACGAACTCGTGGCCGTGGACGTCCACGTGGTGCTCTATCTCGTAGGACTGCTCCCAGCCGTACCCGCACCGCATGCAGGCGAAGGCGTACGCCTCATGGACGGTGGTCGCTGCGATCTCGCTCATACCCGCTCCTCTTGTCCGCCGGTCATGCACTCCGGGGATGGCCGACCCGCCCGAGGGGTTCGAGCAGGCGGCCCGTTCCCTCCAGTGGACACCCGCGCACGGGCGGACGCACCAGCTCAGAGCCGATGTTGGTGCGTTCTTGGCCTCCTTTTGCCGCCCTTTGCCGCCGCATGGCCCGCGACAGGCCGACCCGTGACCGGCGGACTGGACAGCCGGTGACCGACGGACCACCATGCGCCCCCGAGCGCGCCCGTCACCGGGGTGAATGCGCCCGCGCACCACCCCTGCGCCACCCCCCGCAATTTCGCCGAATTCCCGACCTCCTATCACCCGTTCGCCGCATGAATTCACCATTCAATTGAATCCCCCATTACCACGGATGCCGGGCCCCGATTTGCGACGTCCCCATTCCTCCCTTTCACTCGGAACGTACGTCAAGCGTGACTCGGTACGTACATCAACCCGATTTCCCACAGGATGGGGAGCACCCATGTACACCACGGACACCACTGCCACCGACATCGAGCTCGACCTCGACGCCGCACTCAACCCGGGCGAGGTCGAAGGTCTGTACCGCGACTCCCGCGAGTGCGCCTACCTCGCGCTTCTCGCCGGCGGCGGCGCCCTGCTGCTTTCGCCTCCGACCCCGCGCCCGAAGAAGGGCTGAACGTCGGAACATGGACCAGACACATGCTTCGTCCCCGCTAGCGGGTGCCGTGCATGACCTGGCAACGGAGGTGGTCCTCGCTCTTCGGAGCGGGGACCACCTCGCCACGGTATGCGGCGCGGCAGGAATCGACGAGGAGAACCGGACCGGAATTGCGGCCGCGCGGGTCATCGGTGCCGATCTGCTGCTGCCGAGCGTTCTGTACGGGCGTCATCCGCATCCCGGGGATGTCGCCGTGCTCGACCGGGCGGTACGGGAATTCCCGCCCAAGCCCGATGCTCCGGCCGCCACGGCCTGGAGCCACTGGCACATGATCTCCACGCTCCAGCGGATGGCACCGCCCCCGGGCACGACGGGCGCGGCTGCCCCAGGAACCTACGAGGAGCCCGACGGCGCCTGGCTGGAGCAGGCGCCCTGGCAGTCCTTCACCCACCAGCTCTCGGTGCTCGCGCCCCTCGCCGTGCCGGCCGCCCCCTCGGCCGTGCAGCGGGCCGCGGCGGCGCGGGCGGTCGACCTCTCGCGCGGCTTCGTCCGGGCGGTGCGGCGGCGCGACTGGCTCCAGGCGGCGGGCGCGGGCCGCTGGCTCGCGGCGATCGGCGGCGAACCGGCGACCCTGGGCCTGGAGCGCGGCCTGGACTTCGTCGAGCTGATGGGCGGCCACGACCCCCGTGTCACCCTGCACATCCGGGCGGCCCGGCTGATGGCCGAGGCGAGGGCGCGATGACGACGACCGCGACGCAGGGGCCCAAAGGGCGCCCGGACCCCGGCGGCCGCCCCGGTGTCCCGCCCCGCACGGCCACCCACGCCCACCCCGGCCAGGCTCCCGGGGATCACGCCTCCCCCGGCGCCGCGCTCGCCGTCCTCCCGCACGTCCTGCGCACCGCCCTCGCCTGGACCGACGCCCACCGGGCGGAGTTCGCGCTCCCCGACGACGTCCTGGACCCCCGCACCCAGGTCAACGCCACGCTCAAACCCCTCGGCGAACTGGCCCAGCTCTGCTCCACGGTCCGCGCCGCCACCGCCCCCGGCACCTCGGAACACGGGGTGGCCGGGGACCTCGTCACGTACGCCTGGGAGCAGGTGTCCCGAGGCGACCTCCTGCTGGACCTGCTGCGCACCGAGCCCTTCGCGGCCTACCCGTACGAGATCTACGCCGCCTTCGCCGGGTACGGGCTGCGCCATGAGGGGTTCGAGGCCCTGGCCCGCCCGCTCACCGCGACCCGCGCCTGGGCCCACACCGAGCAGCACGCCAACCGGCAGCTCGGGCTGATCAACTCCGAGCGGCGGGTGGGGGTGGTGACCCACACGGACGCCGGCGGGGTCCTGTCCCGGACCTGGCTGGGCGGGCTCTCGGAGCCGTGGACGTTCGAGGGCCCGTCCGGCTACGCCCTGACCCACACCGTCTTCCACCTCACGGACTGGGGCCGGATGCCCGACCGGGTGCCGGAGAAGACGGACGCGTACCTGCGGACCTGGCTGCCCGCGTGGGCCGACGGCTGTCTGGAGAGCGGCCAGTGGGACCTCACGGGCGAGCTGCTCGCAGTCGGCGCCTCGCTGCCGGGCCCGGCGCCGCTGGAGCTCATGGACGCGGTGTGGCCGGCGCTGGCCGGCGTCCAGCACGCGACCGGCTGCGTGCCGGAGACCGGCGTACCGGTTCAGGAGCCCGCGCCGGACCCGTACCCCTTCATCGACTGCTACCACTCCACGCTCGTCACGGCCTTCGCGGCGGCTCTGTCGCTCAGGTCGCTGCGGTCGCCGGGGCGGACGGACAGGACAACTCCCGGCCGGGAAAGGCACACCCCATGACCAGCGGCATCCAGCAGATCCACGACGTCGGCGCGAAGGCCCTGGGCTGGCTGTACGAGCACCGGGAGGGTTTCCGGCTGGAGGCCGACCCGGCCCCGGAGGCGGGGATGCTGGACCGGTTCAAGCCGCTCGGCGAGCTGGCGCTGATCGGGAAGGTCATCTTCCGCGAGGGCGTGGCGGGCTCCCAGCAGTCCGCGCTCGCGCACAAGCTTCTGGACCACGCCTGGCACGAGCTGCTGGGCTCCGGGGCGCGGCTGCTGGAGGGTCAGCGGCGCGAACCGCTCTCGCCGGTGCCGCTGGAGGTCTACGTACCGTTCCGGGAGCTGGGCTACCGGCAGCCGGACCTGGAGTCCGCGATCCGCCTCAACCACCGCCTGGCCAGCTGGGCGGGGCTGGAGGTGCTGCCGGTGCGGCGGCTGGGGCTGAGCGCGATCGAGCGGCGGTTCGGGGTGGAGCCGAGCGTTCCGGAGACCGCGGCGCTCGCCCACACCTGGCTGGCGCGGCGGCCCGAGCCGTGGACGGTCGAGGGTCACATCGGCTACGACATCACGCATACGGTCTTCCACCTGACGGACTGGGGCGAGAAGCCCGCGGACCTTCCCGTCGACATCGCCGATTACCTGGAACTCTGGCTGCCTGCCTGGCTGGACGACTGGCTCGACCTGAAGCGGTGGGACCTGCTGGGCGAACTGCTGGTGGTGGACGCCTGCCTGCCCTCGCCCACGCTGGACGCGGCGGCGTGGCGGGGGTTCGCGCAGGCGCAGCAGCCGGACGGGGCGATGCCGGTGGTGGGCGGGATGCCGGAGGGGGACGAGGAGTCGGTGTTCGACCTGGTCTACCACCCGACGCTGGTCGCCGCGTTCGCCTCGGCGCTGGCGCTGTCCCGCGCGCTGTCCGACCTGAGCGCCGAACCGGCTCCGGCATGACGGACGTCACGGCGGCGCCGGTGGACGCTGTGAGTGACGACTCGCCGACCGCTCGCTTCCTCGCGGAGGCGGCCAGGGCGGTCGACGCCCCGGACGTGGTGCTCGCGATGAGCCGGGGCGGAGTCCGTACGGTCCACACGGGCGGCAGCGCGGAGCCGGGCCCGGTCGCCCGCGAGCGCCTGCACTACGAACTGGGCTCGGCGTCCAAGCCGTTCGCGGGGCTGCTGCTGGCCCGGCTGGTGGCGCAGGGCCGGGTGCGGTACGAGGACCGGGCGGCGGACCTGCTGGCCCCGGGCCTCCCGGTGCACCCGGCGGTGCGCCGGATCACGCTGCGCCATCTGCTCACCCACACCTCGGGGCTGCCGGGCCTGCCCGCCGACTTCTACCCGCAGGCGGTGCCGCGCTGGTCGACGGACCCGTACGGCAACTACCCGGCGGACCGGGTGGTCCGGGCCTTCCTCCGGGCCCGCCCGCGCCACCGCCCCGGCACCCGCTGGCACTACTCGAACTTCGCGGTCTCCGTCCTCGGCCACACCCTGGCCGCCGCCACCGGAACGCCGTGGGAGGTGCTGCTGCACCAACAGGTCCTGGCCCCACTGGGCCTGGAGGCCACGCTGCTGCGGCCGGGCCCGGACGGCACCGACGCGACGGGCCACCGCCGCGACGGGACCCCGCTGCCGGCGCTGGACACCGGGGGCTTCACGGCGGCGGGGGCGCTGCGGTCCACGCCGCTGGACCTGCTGACGTTCCTGGAGGCGCATGGGGGCGGAGCTCCGGGCTCCCCGACCGACCCCGCACTGAGCACCGCGCTCACCGAGGTGACCCGCCCGGTGCTGCGGCGGGGCTGGCGCCACGCGCACACCCACACGCTGACGTGGTTCCAGCACCCGTCCCCGTACGGCCCTGTCCTCTTCCACGCCGGAGCCACCCTCGGCCAGCAGGCGTTCCTCGGCTTCCGCCCGGAGACGGGCCTGGCGGTGGTGGCGACGGCGACGCGGCGGGTGCACCGGGCGGACACGTTCGTGGCGGCGGCGTACGGGCTGCTGACGGAAACGCCGTAAGCGCTGAGGCTTCTGCGGCGCCTTCTCGGCAGCGCCAAGGCTTCTTCTCGGCAGCGCTAAGGCTTCTGCGGCGCCTTCTCGGCGTTCTTGGCGGCCACCACCGCGTCGAACACCTCCCGCTTGGGCACCCCGGCGGCGGCGGCGACAGCGGCGATGGCCTCCTTGCGCCGCTCCCCCGCCTCCTCCCGCACCCGCACGCGCCGCACGAGCTCCTCGGCGTCCAGCCCTTCGTCGCCGGAGTCGGTGGCGCCTTCCACGACGACGGTGATCTCCCCGCGTACGCCCTCGGCGGCCCACACGGCCAGCTCACCGAGCGGACCGCGCTTGACCTCCTCGTACGTCTTGGTCAGCTCACGGCAGACGGCTGCGCGCCGCTCGGCGCCGAAGACCTCGGCCATCGCGGCGAGGGTGTCGTCGAGCCGGTGGGGAGCTTCGAAGAAGACCATGGTGCGCCGCTCGTCGGCGTTCTCCCGGAGCTTGGAAAGCCGCTCACCGGCCTTGCGCGGGAGGAACCCCTCGAAGCAGAACCGGTCGACGGGCAGCCCGGAGAGGGCAAGGGCGGTCAGCACCGCGCTGGGCCCCGGTACGGCGGTGACGCGGATGTCCTTCTCCACCGCGGCGGCGACGAGCCGGTAGCCGGGATCGGAGACGGACGGCATCCCGGCATCCGTGACGAGCAGCACACGGGCACCACCGACCAGGGCCTCGACGAGCTCCGGCGTCCTGGCGGACTCGTTCCCCTCGAAGTAGGAGACGACACGCCCCGAGGTGTGGATGCCGAGCGCCTGGGTGAGCCGGCGCAGCCGCCGGGTGTCCTCGGCGGCGACGACGTCGGCCCGCTCCAGTTCGGCGGCCAGGCGTGGCGGGGCGTCCGCCACGTCACCGATGGGGGTCCCTGCGAGTACGAGCGTTCCAGTCGTTCCAGTCACATCAGCCATCCTCGCAGCACGCGCAGCACCCTTCGCACAGATGCGTTCCCTACGATGGCGCGGTGACGAGTACCGCGCCCGAGACCCAGCGGGGCCAAGACGCCGGGGACCCGCTCGGCGAACAGCCGACCTCCTGGCAACGGCGGCTGCGCCGCTTCGGCCATGTTCCCCGCCCGGAGACCCCTCTCCGCGACCGGCTGGACCCGCCGTACGCACGGCCGGGACGGCAGGTTTGGTCGGTACTCGCGGTGCCGCCGCACGTGGCCGACCGGCTGGTGCGGTGGTCGGGCTGGGGCGGCCCGCTGCTGGTGACCCTCGTGGCGGGGCTGCTGCGGTTCTGGCGGCTGGACCGGCCGAACGCGGTGATATTCGACGAGACGTACTACGCGAAGGACGCGTGGGCGCTGGTCAACCAGGGGTACGAGGGGTCGTGGCCCAAGGACGTGGACAAGCTGATCCTGAAGGATCCGTCCTCCGTCCCGATCCCGACCGACCCGGGCTATGTGGTGCATCCGCCGGTCGGCAAGTGGATCATCGGGTTCGGTGAGCAGCTGTTCGGCTTCACGCCGTTCGGCTGGCGCTTCATGGTGGCGGTGCTCGGCACGATCTCGGTGCTCCTTCTCTGCCGGATCGGCCGACGGCTGTTCCGCTCGACGTTCCTGGGCTGCCTGGCGGGCCTGCTGCTCGCGGTGGACGGGCTGCACTTCGTGATGAGCCGGACCGCGCTGCTCGACCTGATCGTGATGTTCTTCGTGCTGGCGGCGTTCGGGTGCCTGGTGGTGGACCGGGACCGGTCCCGCCGCCGCCTCGCCGACGCCCTGCCGGTGGACGAGGAGGGGGTGCTGCGCCCGGACGCCCGGATCGCGGAGACCCTCCGGCTGGGCTGGCGGCCGTGGCGGCTGGGCGCGGGCGTGATGCTGGGCCTGGCGTTCGCCACGAAGTGGAACGGCCTCTACGTGCTGGCCGCGTTCGGCCTGATGACGGTGTTGTGGGACGTGGGCGCACGGCGCACGGCAGGCGCGGCACGGCCGTACAGGGCCGTTCTGCGCCGGGACCTGCTCCCCGCCTTCTTTTCCACGGTGCCCGTGGCGATCGTCACGTACATCGTGTCCTGGACCGGCTGGATCGTCACGGACAAGGGCTACTACCGCAACTGGGCGGCCACGGAAGGCAAAGGCTCGCCCTGGAGCTGGCTCCCGGATTGGCTGCGGAGCCTGTGGCACTACGAGAACCAGGTGTACGACTTCCACGTCGGCCTGACCTCGGGCCACACCTACGAGTCGAACCCCTGGAGCTGGCTGGTCCTGGGCCGCCCCGTCTCGTACTTCTACGAGGAACAGACGGGCTGCAAGGAGTCGTCCACGGGCAAGTGCGCCGCCGAGGTCCTGGCCATCGGCACCCCGCTGCTCTGGTGGCTGGCGTGCTTCGCCCTCGCGTACGTGGTGTGGCGCTGGCTCTTCCGCCGCGACTGGCGGGCCGGCGCGATCGCCTGCGGCGTGGCGGCGGGCTGGGTGCCCTGGTTCTTCTACCAGGAACGCACGATCTTCCTCTTCTACGCGGTGGTGTTCGTCCCGTTCCTCTGCCTGGCGGTCACGATGATGCTGGGCGCGATCGTGGGCCCGGCGGCGGGCACGGGCGCCCGCGCCGACCTGGGCCTCACGTCCAAGGACCCGACGGGCGAACGCCGCCGCACCCTGGGCGCGATCGCGGCGGGCGTGCTGGTGCTCCTGATCATCTGGAACTTCATCTACTTCTGGCCGCTGTTCACGGGGACGTCGATCCCGGAGGACCTGTGGCGGGACCGGATGTGGCTGGACACGTGGGTGTAGCTGGGAGAACGGCGGGCCCGGCACCTGAGGGTGCCGGGCCCGCCGTGGTCGTTGGTGGTGGCTGCTGCTCGTGGGCCGTCCGGTGACGGCCCACAGAGTTCATCCGCCGTGCTGAGCCGGAGACTCTCGCCTGCACGTTCCGGGTCCCTCGAACGTGCCGCCGCCGCCGGACATCAGCCGGTGCTGGGGGCCGCTTCAGCCGTCGCCGGTGCTGGGCTGCTTACATCGGCGTAGTAGTGCCTTCGCCCATAGCGTCAGGCCGACAAGAGACAGAATCACCGCTCCTCCGATGACCACAGGGATGGCCCCTATGAGAAGGAATGTGACCAATAGCTCTGCCCACGTCGGCTCCTCGCCCATCGTCCTGCCGCTTTGCTCCATGGACACCACGACGCGGGCAAGCAACAGCTAGTTCCCGATGGGCGCAGGGAAGTGCGGGCGTTGACGCGGAAGGAAAGGTGGCACGACATGCGGGCGCCGCGATCAGCGTCACGTCCGCTCCCAGCGCGTCCACATCACCCCGCCCCGCGTC